>VFKQ01000396.1 GCA_009885445.1 Anaerolineaceae bacterium
CATAGGCTCAAGCCGCCGTCCTCGGCGGCGTTTTGCGAGTAAATCTTGCGCCGAGGACGGCGCAAGGAGCAAGCTCTATTTTTACTCGTATTTGTACGGTAGAGAATCTGCGGATAAATTCCCTGCAACTTCCGTGTTTCTCCGGCGTATGTATTTATGAAAACAAAAGGAGAAAAAAATGGAAACCAACTACAAACCCCTCTACCGCACTGACGCAGACCGCATGGTCGCGGGCGTGTGCGCCGGCCTGGCGAAATATATAGACATGGACCCCAGCATCATCCGCCTGGTAACCGTGCTGTTGTTCTTCGTCACCGGCCCGGGCATCTTCGTGGCCTACCTGATCATGGCCCTGATTGTGCCCATCGAACCGAAGCCCGAAGCGCAAAATCCGCTGGTGTAAAAAAAGGAGACAGCCAATAAGCTGTCTCCTTTTTTATAAACGAGTGCAGGCTCTGCATAGCGCCCTTTAGGGTTAGCCTGCACTCCAAAAACACTCCAAAAAATTATAAGTGCATACTGTAAATTACCAGGTCGTCGCCTACTTTATAAAAATCGCGGATGACGGCTTCTTTTTTATAACCAGTGGATTCATAAAACTTGCGCGTGGGCGCATACTCGTCCATGCCGGAGGTCTCCAGTAGAAGCAGGCGCCCGCCCCTCGCGCGGACGGCGGACTCGGTCTGCCGAAGCATGGCCTCGCCCACGCCCATTCGTCGCGCCGAGGGGTCTACGGCGATCCAAAATAAATCGTAGGTGCCGTCGGTTAATCCGCGCTCGCCGTAACAGGCGTAACCCAGCAAGCGCTCGCCCTCACGCGCCACGATGAATTCGTAGCCTTTCGCGCGGGCGTCCCACAGTTCGAGAACGGTTTCTTTTTCCTCGTCGGTGAAGTTTTCAATTCGTAAAGTGACCGCCAGGATTTCCTGGCGGTCAGTGTTTTCTGCTGGTGCGACGATCAAACCCAACCCTCACGGTGCATGGCCAGATTGAGGATGCGGTCCACCATCTGGTCGTAGGTGTAACCCGCATTATCGGCGGCGCGGGCGAACCCCGCGTCGGGTGAGAGGTCGGGGATTTCATTGATGTCGATCACGTAAGGCGTGGTGTCGCGGTAGCGAATGTCTACGCGGCCAAAGTCGCGCAGACCCATGGCGCGGTAGGCGTCCACGGCCACATCCTTGATGTTGACTTCATCTTCCGCGCTCAGGTCAGCAGGGCAGATGACTTTGAATTCGTTGTACGGGAGCGAATCTTCAACCCACTTGGACTCATAAGTGAGGAAAGATTTTAGCGGGTCGCTAAAGGCGGAGAAATCGTGCTCGGTGATGGGCATCACTTCCATTTTGCCGTTGCCCCACATTGAGACGGAGAATTCGCGGCCCTCGATGAATTCCTCCACCAGCGCAGGCTGACAATATTCGCTGACCACATAGTCGACGCGCTGGAACAACTCAGCGCGCGAAGTGACCACGGACTTTTCGTCTATGCCGATGCTGGCATCTTCATGGACGGGCTTGACGATGGACGGGAAGGGAACCGACACATTGCCTGTGGGCTTGTCAAAGACCTGATAGCTCGGTGTGGGCACGCCCTTGCTGACCAGATGCTTTTTCGAAAGCGCCTTGTCGGTGCAACGACGCACGGCTTGCGCTTTTGCGCCGGTGTGCTTGAAACCGAGATCACTTAACAATTGCGGAATCTTGGCCGCGCTGAAATTATCACCTGCAAAGCCATCACAGACATTAAACACAAACGTGTTGTGCGAAGAATATATACTTAAATCTTTTGCCAATACATCCAGATCGTTGCGAACGGGGACCATCACAGTGTTATGTCCGAGACGACACAACGCCTCATAGATGGATGCCGCTGTTTTTGTTGTATATTGCAGTGCAATCAGGTCCTGTGCTTCTCCGCGCAGAATTTCATCTTCCTGATTGAAGATCACTGCTATGAGCGAATCGTTATGTTGCATTTTATTATTAATCAAACTCCTTTTGTTCATAAGAACAAAATAAAATATACTACATTCTGCACGCGATGCAAGGTTCGCAACCTTAATATATGACGGAAAAATATATTGTAAGGTTGGTTGAATAAAAAATATTTTGCGCAGAAAAAAATTCTGCGCAAAATATTTTTGGAATTGCCTGTTTTTCATTCGCCGCAATGTTTGAAAATTTTTTTGCGCCCGCCGATTCTAAAAACGCTCTACGACGCGGCGCGAATCTTGTCTATCACATCCAGTAACAACCGCGTTGACGGAATGTCAGACATGGATGCGGCGCGATGCACATAGCGAATGCGGCCTTGCGTGTCTACAATACAAAGCAAGGGCATGCGCCCCCACTTAAAAAGATTCACTTCCTGATGATATTGGCGCGAAACAAGATGCGTCGGGTCGGGCAGACCGATGAAAGGTAGATTCTCTTTTTGCCAATAGCGCTGAAATTCGACTGGGCCGTCAGGCCCTGTAGCGAGAATCAACGCGTCCCGTTTAACAAATTGAGCATGTTCATCACGCATGCGCGCCAACGACGCGCGGCAGTAGGGTCACAGGAATCCGCGTAGAAAATATAGGACGACGATCTTCTGTCTGCAAGAGTCAGAGAGGCTGACAGTATTCCCCTGCAAATCGGCGAGTGTGAAATCGGGAGCCAGCTCCCCGGGCACGAGTAAGTGGGCGGTCATGGCGCGTCCAAAAATTTAGCGACTGCGCTCATGAATTCAAGCGGACATTCCTCGTGGGGCACATGCCCGCAACCCGCCAGCAAAATGAGCCGCGCACCCGGAATATCGCGCGCGATGGATTCGAAATACGTGGGACGAATCAAACCGTCATCTTCACCGCCAATGATAAAAACGGGAATGGTTAACTGCGACACAAGCGCGCGCATTTCAGGGTAGGCGGGTGCGAAAGTAAGTTCATACAAAGCGCGATCCCAGTTGTTAACTTGCAGAGACTTGTGATAGCCTGCCAAAATTTCATCCGTCACTTTCGTTGGGTCAGACCAGGCGCGACGAATATCGTCATCGCGAGTTTCAGAAATATCGCGTACGAACAGTGGCCCCAGGTGACGCATCTGCGGGGTGCGCATCAAAGGCAAGGCAAAGGCCGGGAACTGCGGACCACGTCCGCCACCCAGGCCGGGGTCAATAAGAATCAACGACTCGACGCGGGCCGGGTAGCGCAATGCAAAAGCCACGGCCAGCGCGCCGCCCGCCGAGTTGCCCACCAACACCGTGCGTTGAATCTTCAGCGAGTCCATCAAGCCGCGCAAGAGTTCGATGTTGGCGTCCATGCCATAAGGGTTTGCGGACCAATCTTCAGGCATGGGACGTTCGGTGAGGCCGAAAGCTGGGCGGTCGTAAGCGATGACGCGCCCACGCAAAGCGAAGTCATCCAGCACTTCGCGCCACGAAAAGACGCTCGCGCCGAAGCCATGCAGGAGGATGAACGTCTGCGCGCCAGTGCCATGCTCTTTGTAATGCACGCTGACATCATTCACTTCGATGAATTTACTATCGGGGTCGGCAAGTTCCGCTTCTGAAACCGTCCCTGTCAACGGCGGCACGGGCACAAGAAATGGGCCGACGAGAATAATCACGACAGCAACAAAAATGGTGTTGCGGATAATTTTTTTCCAGCGTTGCATCAGGGACAACTATTTAAAGATGGATGCCAAAAAAGAAACGATGGCCTGCACGGTTTGACTCTGTTGCTCGGCGCGCGAAATGGTGGCCACGTTGTCGCCGGGCTGAAGGCCGTAATCGCCAAACTGCGCATGGTTCCCGCCGTCAATCACCACGTAGTGCGTGTCTGCGGGGTTAAGCGCGCTCGTCTCTGCAAATTTTTGCTCGCCGGCCATGTCGTTGGAGCCATAAATCGAAAGCACGCGCAAGCCACTATTCTTCAACGAATCATCCGCCGGATACGACGCCAGAAAGATTAAACCTTCCACTTGTGGATGGTTCGACACAAAAAGCGCCGCCGCGACTCCGCCCAGTGAGTGGCCCGCCACGGCCCAATGTTTTATCTGCGGGTAAGCGGCAAAGGCCGGCTGCGCCGCATTGATATCGAAGAAGGCCATATTCAAACGCACAGGCACGAGCACCACCAAAAAACCTTCTTCTGCCAGAGCGCGACATAGCACTGCATATGAGCGCGCGTCTACGCGGCCGCCCGGGTAGAAGATGACGCCGATGGTGGGCGTATCTTGCCCTGCCGGTTGAAAGGTGATGAAGTCGTCCTGCGCCACCGTCACGCGCGCATCAG
>VFKQ01000179.1 GCA_009885445.1 Anaerolineaceae bacterium
CGCGTCTTCACCTGGATCGGCCTGGTCACAGCTCCCACGCCGTAACTCAAAAATCTAAACCGGAATCGCTTTTGGCTGGCGATTCCGGTTTACTATATGCAGACTTAACTCACATTACACAAGATAGATGTTTCCCGCAGATCACAAAAAACACCAGGACATTGAACGGTCTAAACGAAACCTCATGGATTTCAACAAACTCCCAAATGCGTTAATTATCGGCGCCGCCAAATCTGGCACAACATCCTTGTATTCCCTTCTAGCTGAGCACAAGGATGTTTTCGTTTCAAAAAAGAAGGAGACCTGGTTTTTTTCGAACGATGATAGTTTCAAGAAGGGCGGGGATTGGTATCAGGAGACCTATTTTGCAGAAGCCGCGGGGCAGGCTGTGCGCATGGAGGCCAGCCCGCCCTATCTTTTATTCAGCGATAAGGTTGCTCCGCGCATTAAAGAGTTCTATCAAGGTCACCCGTTAAAATTCATCGCCATTTTCCGAGACCCAACGGAACGCGCCTATTCAAATTACTGGCACCACGTGCGGCTGGGTCATGAACCGCTTTCATTTCCAGATGCTATTCGGGCAGAGGCGTCACGCCTGGAAAAAGATTGGCAGGCCATCCAGTATCACGGAAAACCGCGCTTCGGTTATTTTCAAGGCGGTCGTTACGCCAGCCAATTAAAGCCATATCTGAACTTGTTTTCGCGGGATCAATTCTTTTTCCTGCTTCAGGAAGACTTGCAAAAGGATTTCGAAAAGCGCATGGCTGAATTATTATCTTTTTTAGAGATTGACAAAACACAGACGTTAATGCCCGCGCTCAAGAACGAGTCCACTTCTCCGCGCAATAAGGGCATTGCAAATTTATATGCATGGTTGCAAACAGTGGAAGCCGGAAACCGCTCGCTTTCATTCGTCACAAAAAGGCTTCGGAAACTGATCCGCGAACGTTTTACATGGGACACCTTTCGTTACCCGCCAATGGATAATGAAATCGAAAAATATTTGCGCTCCCAATATCTTGATGAGGTCAAAGAATTAGAGTTGCTGATTAACCGCGATTTATCTGCGTGGTATTTCAGCAAAGCCAGCTAAAGTTGCCACACCGAAAACTTCCAAAGGGCAGATATGCACGGGCAGGGCTAACCCGCTTAGGCCGCGATTCGAGGCGCGAGCCTTCCGCTAGATCGGACTGGTAGCGCTGTCCACAAAATCCTTCAAAACTCCTGCTTAGTGCGGGAGTTTTCTTTTGCCCCTTGACAAATCCCGAAGACTGCATAAAATCATGCAAATTATGCAATTTTATGAATAATTCAAATAATCACATTCAGCGAGTAACCTATGACGCCTTTTGCCCTCAACCTTGAAAAGACAACCACGACGGTCGCCGTCAATTTGGAACCGGCGCGCAACGTGATTGCCAGCATGGTCATGCTGACCAAAGACGAAGACGTGCCCGGCATCTCAAATTGGATCGCCGAGACGCGCGACAAAATGACCAAAAAGCAGAAATTTCAGCACAAGCTGGTCACTGTTGGTTTCTATTATATTTTGGCCGTGGACCAAAGCTGGAACACCTTCGACGGCTTCCTCTCGCAGTTGGCCCAAACCGACGCGCTGATTCTGCAAAACAAACTGCGCGACGCCTACGTTGAAATGTGCTTCAAAAAAAATGGCGACAAGTCTCCCGCGAGCACAATGCCCTGGGAAGAAGCCATCGCCAGCGCAGATAATTACATCAAGTTCCTGCTCGAAGGATTCGGTGTTGAGCACGTGGATGAAGAACTTGAGCGCAAAGCCTGGGAATATGTAATTGACCCGCCAGCCATGAAAGCCATGATTCTCGAGCACCTTACCTGGGCCTGGGAAACATTTTTCAAAAAAGAATGGGAGCGCGTGGAAGGCATGCTAAAAGAATCTGTGCGCGCCTTTCAACAAAACGACTTTACAAAAATGGACCGTCTCGAAGCCGCGCGATTCGTCACGGGTCACGATCTGACTGAAGAAGGTTGGCGGCCTGCCCTCGAAAATGCCGAGCAATTAATTTTTATCCCCAACGCGCACATCGGCCCTTACATCAGCCGCTTGCCCGACACAAAATCACTCGTCGTCGTCTTCGGCGCGCGCACGCCCGAAAACGCCACCGTGCGCATCCCAGACCTCGACCGCGCAGACATCGTCACGCGCCTGAGCGCCCTCGCCGACGACACGCGTCTGCAAATTCTGCAAATGATTCAGGTCAACGGAGAAATGCGCGCGCAGGAAATAATGGATGCGTTCAGCCTGAGTCAACCCAGCGTCTCGCGTTACCTGGGCCAACTCTCCGCCACCGGTTACTTGCAAGAGCGGCGCGTCAACGGCGCCAAGGTCTACGCGCTCAATCGCGAACGCATCAGCAAAACCCTCAGCTCCGTGCGCGCTTTTTTACTCGGCTCGAACTAACCACAAGATTGGAGACACCCATGAACAATTCAAATCCTTTATATCAAGAGACAATGGCCCAGCGCCACGCCGAGGACTTGCTCCGCGAGGCCGCCTCGCCCTTTTCAGAATTTGACGCGCCCGAACCGCGCCCGGAATGGTTTGCCCACCAACTCACCCACCTCGCTGACTGGATGATTCGCACTGGCGAACACCTGCATCAGCGTTACGACCACGATGAAATGCACACTGGTCACGCGCATATAGCGGCACACTAATCAGGAGCACCCATGCAAAAATACTTTAGCGGAAGACTCGCAAACTTAAGAACCACCTTCTACAGTTTCCCGCGCACCTTCCGCATCATTCTCGGCACCATCTTCATTGACCGCCTCGGCGGCTCAATGCTCTATCCGTTCTTCGCGATCTACCTCACTCAGCGCTTCGGCGTCAGCATGATTGAGGTGGGCTGGCTCTTTCTGATATTCGCTATTTCAGGTCTCGCGGGAAGCTTTCTCGGCGGCGCACTCACCGACCGCTTTGGCCGGCGCAAGATGATCATCTTCAGTCTCCTGGCCTCCTCGCTGGCCAACATCGGCTTTGGCCTCGTAGACTCTCTTTCCGGTTTCTACATCATCGGCATTGTCTCCGGTCTATTCACCAGCATCGGCGGCCCTGCACAGGAAGCTATGGTGGCAGACATTCTGCCTGAAGAACGCCGCGCCGAAGGGTTCAGTGTCATCCGCGTGGTGTTCAACCTCGCAGTAGTGTTCGGCCCAGTGATTGGCGGATACATGGCCACACGTTCGTTTCTGGTGCTATTTCTTGCGGATGCTGTGATCAGCTCCATTTCTGCGCTCATCGTATATTTAAACATCCCCGAGACAAAACCCGCTCCAAAAGAACATGAGACGCCCGAGCCATTTGGACAGACCCTGCGCGGTTACGGCATTGTCTTCAGAGACGTGATGTTTCTGCTCTTCATCGCCGCCAGCTTTCTCTCTACGCTGGTCTATATGAACATGAACGTCACCCTCGGCGTTTTCCTGCTCGAAAGCTACAACATCACCCCAGATCGTTATGCTCTGTTGTTGAGCATCAACGCCTTCATGGTGGTGGTCATGCAATTCGGCATCACGCGCCGCATCTCAAAATTCCCGCCCATGCTGACAATGACTCTCGGCACCGCCTTCTATGCCATCGGCTTCGCCATGTATGGTTTCGTCGGCACCTATTCATTGTTCATCCTGGCCATGGTAGTCATCACCATTGGTGAAATGATCGTTAGTCCGGTGGCGCAGGCCCTCGTGGCCAGCTTCGCGCCCGAACACATGCGCGGACGCTACAACGCCATCTTTGGCATGTTGGTTTGGGGCATCCCCTTCGCCGTCGGCCCGCTCCTCGCCGGCAACATCATGGAAAAACTCGGCCCCAACATGCTATGGTACATCTGCGGCATCATCGGCACACTCTCCACCCTCGCCTATCTCGCGTTGCACCGCGTGCATCCCGCCACCGATCTCATGCAACAGCCGCAAGAAAACCCCTCCCCCGCTTAGCATTTCTTCCCCTCACGAATAACCCTGTCTCGCCGCAGAGACAGGGTTATTCCCATTAATGGGGCAAGCACAACCGGCATAATCCGTCGGGCGAAAATGAATTAGCCTGAGCAACCCCAGCAAGGTAAAATGGGTATAGAGTTTAGGAGAAAAACATGAGCATTGACATTCGAGCCTACAATCGTGATGCATGGGACCGCGAAGTGCAGGGCGGCACAAACCCGTGGACGATTCCCGTCAGCCCCGAAAAAATCGCGGCGGCGCGGCGTGGTGAATGGTCTATTGTTTTAACCGAGAACAAACCCGTTCCGCGCGAGTGGTTTCCCGCGCTGACAGGGATTGATGTGCTGGCCCTCGCCAGCGGCGGCGGACAGCAAGCGCCCATCCTGTCCGCGGCTGGCGCACATGTGACCGTGTTCGACAATTCGCCGCGTCAACTGGCGCGCGACCGCGAAGTGGCCGAACGCGAGGGGCTGACGATGAATTTCGTGGAGGGCGACATGCGCGACTTATCGGTGTTTGTAGACGAGTCGTTCGATTTTATTTTTCACCCCGTTTCAAATTTGTTCATTCACGAAATACGACCGGTGTGGAAGGAAGCCTTTCGCGTGTTGAGGCGCGGCGGCTCGATGCTGGTTGGAATCATGAATCCGATTTTTTATTTGTTCGATATAGACAAGGCCGAACAAGGTGTGATGGAGGTAATCAACAAACTCCCCTACGCAGACTCTGAACACCCCGAAGTGGTGGCGCGCTTCAAAGAAAAAGGCTGGCCGCTGGAGCACAGTCACTCGTTGACCGACCAACTTGGCGGCCAAATGGAGGCGGGCTTTCATCTCGTCGGGTTGTACGAAGACCGCCACAATCAAGTTGCCACTGGCGATTACACGCCGACGTATATCGCCACCCGCGCCGTCAAGCCGAAGTAAGGGCGCATAGATTTTGGGCGTCAGACCAACACAACTTCAGTTGCGCGAAAGATATAATCATTAAATGCTTAGCCCCAGATTTCACTGATTTACTCAAAATAATCCGTGATAATCTGTGAAATCTGTGGCAAAAAAAGATTTAAATCTTGCCAAACCAAAGGAGCTACCATGGACCGTTATATGATCGTTTCGCCGCACAACGCCGAGGATTGTGACAAAGCCGTCCGCGAAGTGCATGCCGCCGGGTATTTACACCACTTTGAGTGGGGTTGTAAAGACGAAGACCACACCGGCTACGCCATCCTCGAAGCAGAGGGACACGAGCACGCGAAGCAAATTGTCCCCTGGTGGTTGCGTGACCGCGCGCACGTGTCGCGGTTGGTGAAGTTTGGCAAGAGCGCGAAGGAACATCCGCACGAGAAGAGTGCGTAAGCAAATGCCCCGACTATGAAAGTCGGGGCATTTTTATTTTCTTTATGCCGCAGGCTTCGCGGACTTTGCCACCGCATCCTCAAGCATCTTCGTCGTAAGCGACTTGGGGCGCTCGATGGGCTGGTTAAGCGCACGCGCCCAGACGTAATTGGCCGTCACTCCGAGGGCGCGGCTGACGCCGAAGAGCACGGTATAAAAATCGAACTCGCGCACGCCGTAGTAATACTGCAACGTGCCCGAGATAGCGTCCACGTTCGGCCAGGGACTCTTAACTTTGCCCTGATCCTTGAGCACCTGCGGCACCACTTCGTAGACCATCGCGGCGAGGCGCAACAATTCATCTTCGGGGAAGCGCTGATTCGCAAACTCCATTTGCGCCGTGAAGCGCGGATCGGTGACACGCAAGACGCCGTGTCCGTAGCCCGGAATGACCTTGCCGCTATTGAGCGTGTCCCAGGCGAATTTTTGCAGGTCTTCGCGCGAGGGATTGCCACTGAATTGCTTACGCAAGTCCAGCAACCAGCCGAGGCTTTCCTGATTCGCCAATCCGTGTAGCGGACCGGCCAGCGCATTGAGCGAGGATGAGAACGAATAATACGCGTCCGAAAGCGTGGACCCGGTCAGATGCATGGCATGCGCCGAGGCGTTGCCCGACTCGTGGTCAGAGTGGATGATGAAATACAGGCGCACCAATTCGGCGTAACCTTTTTTATCGTCCACTTTCATCATGCGCGCAAAGTTTTGAGCGTAATCGAGTTTGGGGTTGTATTTCGGTTTAGCCGTCTCGCCGAAAAATTTCATGCGGTAGATGTAAGCCGCCACCAGCGGGAGTCGCGCGGTGAGGTTGAGGCTGTCTTCGAGGGCGGCCTCCCAATACTGGTCGCGCTTCATCGTGTGGTAGCGTTCCAAAAACACAGACTCGGTCTGCATGGCGAGCACGGCTTGCGAGAGCAAAGTCATCGGGTGTGTATTCTTGGGCATCGTCTTGAGCACTTTATACACATGCTCAGGGACGGTTGCGCGGCGCGACCACTCGGCCTCCACTTCAAGGGCCTCTTCGCGACTGGGCACGTCGCCAACCATCAACAGATAATACAACCCGCCCACCAGCGGCAGTTTATTTCCACGCGCTTTGGGCAAAGCCTTTAGAGTCTCGGCGACCGTCAGCCCGCGC
>VFKQ01000137.1 GCA_009885445.1 Anaerolineaceae bacterium
TCCCCAGGGCTGAGCATGGCATCAAGACTCGCGCGCCCGCAAAAGATGACGGGTGGTATGTCATCTTCACCTCCGGCTCTACCGGCGAGCCCAAGGGCGTGGTCATCACGCGTGAATGTTTAGAAAGCTTCGTGGACTGGATTCTGCCTGAGCAGGGATTCAAAGAAAGTGGGGAGGTGTTCCTCAATCAGGCGCCGTTCTCATTTGATCTTTCCGTGATGGATTTGTATTCATCCCTGGCCAGCGGTGGGACTCTATTTAGCATCACCAAAGATGAAATCGCCGAACTCAAAACTCTCTATCAAACCTTTGCCAAATCTGAGATCAGCGTGTGGGTCTCCACGCCGTCGTTTGCGCGGCTGTGCTTGATGGACTCTTCGTTCAACGAGTCGATGTTGCCGCGTGTGCGCAAGTTCTGGTTCTGCGGTGAGACTCTCGCCCCCGAAGTGGCGGCGAATTTGCTCAATCGTTTCCCCAAAGCCGAAGTGTGGAACACCTACGGCCCCACCGAAGCGACGGTGGCGACCACGTCGATTCAGATTACGGAAGAAGTGATTGCGAAATATAGTCCATTGCCGGTGGGACGGGCGAAGCCGAACAGCCTGGTCGTCGTCCACGACTCTGATGGCCGACCCGTTGCGGACGGGGAACGAGGCGAGGTGATTATCGCCGGAGAAAATGTCAGCACGGGATATATCCATCGGCCCGACTTAACGTCACGCGCGTTTTTCAAATTGGATAATTATCGCGCGTATCGCAGCGGCGACTCGGGACATTATGCGGATGGCTGGCTGTTCTTCGATGGGCGCATGGATTTTCAAATTAAACTTTCGGGCTATCGCATTGAGATCGGCGACATCGAAGCGAATTTGCACGCGCTCGAAAATGTGCAGGACGCTGTGGTGATAGCGGCGCTAAAAAACGAACGCGCGGACCATCTGGTGGCGTTCGTGATTCTGAAACAAAAATCCGACGACGATTTTGCGACGATGAAAAAGATGAAGCAGGCTTTGGGCGAGCGCGTGCCAGAATACATGCTGCCGCGCCGATTCATTTTCCTGGATGAATTTCCGATCACGCCCAACGGTAAAGCCGACCGGCGCAAGCTGGCAGAAAAGATCCAATGACCCGCAGAACGTCCCTCAGCGTGAAGACAGGTGGTCGAGTAGCCCTGAGCGTTTTTGGCGAAGGGCGTATCGAGACCACCGACCCTCGCAACACCATGAAATTGGTTAAATTAAATCAATGACTCCCTTCGCAGACTTTTTGTATTTTGGCGTTTCGTTATATGTGTTGATTCCCGCGCTGGTCTTGGGCTGGTTCAATCGCGGCTGGCGGACGTGGCTGGTGATTGCCAGCGTGGCGATGCTGGTTATTCAATATTCAGCGATGCGGGATGTGTTTGGAAATCGGATCGCAGAAATTTTTCTGGTGGCCGCATACGCGCTTTTCCAGTGGGGCGTGACGCGCGCCTTTTTAGTGGTGCGCGCACGCGGGACAAATCGCGCCGCTTTGTACGTGACTCTCTTGCTCAATTTGCTCCCGTTGCTGATGGCAAAATTCGTCAGCCTGCAATGGACGGAATATCCGCTCGTCTTTGTCGGCCTGTCCTATGTCACCTTCCGCGCATTGGATGTGAGCCTTGGCATTCACGACGGGCTGATAAAAGAAATCAGAATCATTCCCTACCTCACATTTTTGCTTTTCTTCCCGACCATCTCCTCCGGCCCCATTGACCGTTACCGCCGCTTCAACGAAGACTGGGTACGTGTGCGCACGCGTGAACAATTCGCGCAAGATGTGGACGGCGGCATTCACAAAATCTTCACCGGCTTTCTTTATAAATTTATTCTGGCCGCGCTGATTAAACAATACTGGCTCGACCCGCTGACGGGACAGGGCGTTCTACAAACCATGTCTTACATGTATGGCTACACTTTGTATTTGTTCTTTGACTTCGCCGGCTACAGCGCTTTTGCGATTGGGTTCAGTTATCTGCTCGGAATTCACACCCCCGAGAATTTCAACCTGCCATTTTTGTCGCGCGACATCCGCGAGTTTTGGAATCGCTGGCACATGAGTCTGTCGTTTTGGTTCCGCGACAACATCTACAATCGCTTCGTCTTCGCCGCCGTGAAAGGGAAGTGGTTCAAGACCAGCCAAACCGCGTCGTATCTGGGTTATTTAATTACGATGGGTCTCATGGGATTGTGGCATGGCACGGCGGCACATTACCTCGTCTACGGCTTTTATCACGCCGCGCTGTTGATCGGCACGAATTGGTATGACAAGAAATATAAAGGCAATCGCTTGCTGAATGACACGCGCTTCGGCTGGCGCGCGACTTCGATTCTGTTTACTTTTCATCTGGTGGCGTTTGGGTTGCTGGTGTTTTCGGGGAGGTTGTTTTAGTTTTTTGTTCACAGAGCACACGGAGAAAAATATTTAGGGAAACTTGGTGAACGAGTCCGGTATTAAGGTGTCAAGTCTTTTAGCCTCTTCCTGACTCACCAACTCCCTGCGGAAGGCCTTCGCCGGTAGGGATGGGGAGGTGTTTCAATCCACGCTCCCAATGAAGGGAGCGACCGCGGGGGGGGTTGCGGAGCCTGCCGAGCGGGTTGTTTCAATCCACGCTCCCAATGAAGGGAGCGACGTCCATCACCACCGCATACATAAACACTGAGCGGTTTCAATCCACGCTCCCAATGAAGGGAGCGACAAACAGAGCAAGCCCGTGGAAAAGGCCGAGTATCTGTTTCAATCCACGCTCCCAATGAAGGGAGCGACGGCGCGGGCTTCGTCGTGCCAGCAGATACACCTGTTTCAATCCACGCTCCCAATGAAGGGAGCGACCTCATTCCAGACATTTGTCCACGCCGTCCCAGCGTTTCAATCCACGCTCCCAATGAAGGGAGCGACCAACACGGGCGCGCAATCGCTCGGCGGCACGCGCACGTTTCAATCCACGCTCCCAATGAAGGGAGCGACGTCGTCGAGTGCCTGTTCCATTGCGATGCCCTTGTTTCAA
>VFKQ01000111.1 GCA_009885445.1 Anaerolineaceae bacterium
GTTCGACCACAATCTCAGGGACTCCCGCTGTGCGCTCCGCTTCAGGAACCTCCCGAACTTCCTCGTCAGGTACCTCGGCTTTCGCGTTGCGGTTTCTCCCATCGCATCTCTGCCCTCTGAATCTCTGTAATCTGACTCTCTGATTCTCTGGGGGGTCTGGGGGGCTTGCCCCCCAGTTTTTAATTTTGGAGTTATACATGGAACTTCAAGAACAACTTTGTAATTGGTTAAACATCGAATGGGCATATCAAAACGCTTCACGCGGTAAGCGCGGGCGCAGTGCGACTGCCGCGTTCGAAATGACGCTGGCTGATAATTTACTGGAGTTGCAAGACGAACTGAGCGAGCGAACCTATCAACCGGGGAAGTACACGAGTTTCCACATCCACGAACCCAAGAAACGTTTGATCTCCGCCGCGCCGTTCCGCGACCGTGTGGTGCATCATGCCTTGTGCAATATTACTGTGCCGTATTTTGAAAAGTTGTTCATCCCAGACAGTTACGCCAATCAAAGGGGTAAAGGCACACACCGTGCATTAGACCGCTGTACATATTTCGCGCGGCGTTACAAATATGTTTTGCAGTGTGACGTGAAGCAGTTTTTTCCGAGCATTGACCATGCGCTTTTGCGGAAAACGCTGGCAAAAATGTTGCCCGAAAAAAATATCATGTGGCTGGTGGATCGAATCCTTGCCAGTGGGCGCGGCGTGCTTGCGGAAGAATATGACATGGTTTATTTCCCTGGCGATGACCTGTTTTCAAGCCAGCGTCCACGCGGCCTGCCCATCGGTAATCTCACTTCGCAATGGTGGGCAAATTGCTACCTCAATCCCTTTGACCAATTTGTTTCTCGCGAGTTGGGCTGTACGGCCTATATCCGTTATGTGGATGATTTTCTTTTGTTTGGTGATAGCAAGCGCGAACTCATGGATTGGCGCAAAAATATTCTGAATCGTATGCGGGCATTTCGCCTGACCTTGCATGAAGAGAGTATGTATCCCAAACCTGTGCTTGAAGGTATTCCCTTTCTTGGGTTTGTACTCTTTCCCGAACACCGCCGACTTAAAGCGCGCAAGGGCCATGCGTTTCGCAGGAAACTTCTTTCCCTTTCTGCGCACGGGTCCTCTCAAAAGATCAAAGAATCTGTGCAAGGATGGATCAATTATGTTTGTTATGCCGACACACATGGATTAATCCGCAGTGTGTTGCAAAAATCCAGTTTACTTGGAATGGAGAACTGACATGCCTGAAGAAAAAATGATCATCTTTACCCGAACGTACGATATGCTCACCTGGCTTTTGCCGTTGTCTGAAAGCTTCCCGCGCAGTCAGCGCTTTGCCGTCACCCAAAGGTTGCAACATGCGGCATTGAATTTTCAAGAAACGATCATCGAAGCCAATGCCTTGCGTGGCGCAATGCGCGCGCAGAAGTTGCGCGTTGCCGATACCGAATTAAGAAAGTTACGTTTGTATCTGCGTCTGTGTGAAAAATGGAAGTGGATCACATCTGGCCAGTATCACCATGTTTCCAAAATGCTGGTCGAGATCGGAAAACTACTTGGCGGCTGGCTGAAAACTGTCACACCCGCGGCGCAAGCCTCGTTGTGAAGGGCGCATCCAAAGGAACCGTGTTCTGCGCGGCGGCTCGTTCAACAACAATCACAGGAACTCCCGCTGTGCGAACCGCAACAGGAACAACCCGAACAACCTCAACAGGAACAACGGCTTTCGCGTTGCGGTTTCTCACATCTTTGTACCGGCCAGAAATGCGATTTGGCTATGGCTGGATCGCCGAGGCTTCAATGATGGCTGGATGATGTCCTGGCTGACGCTTGCTAGTTTGAGCGTTGGGCAAATACACAAAAGTCCCGCGCCTTGCCCTGATTAATATCGCAGGGTCGGCGCGGGACACCTTTTATGTCAGGCGGTATACTTGCCTTGGATAAGGAAAATAAATGAACTTAAACCCCCCGCGCCGTTTTCGTTGGTTGGCGCTCTGTTTCGTGATTGCTGGACTCAGCTTGTGGATTCCCCACGTCAGCAAACCGGGCGATGAAGTCGAAAGTTGTTTGGATGGTTGCGCCGTGGTCAGGCCGCAGGCAGACGGCCTGCTGCGCGTCATGTCCCTCAACGTATTGCACGACTTCCCCCACTTCGACTCACTTTCTCAGCGCTTGGACCTGGTGGCTGGCGAAATTCTGCGCCTGGACGCAGACATCGTCATGTTGCAGGAGGTTCCATGGACGCCCGAGACCGGATACGCCGTCAAGTATCTGGCCCAGCAGGTTGGGATGAATTACGTCTATCTGCGCGCTACTGGCAATCACAACACGATTCGCTTCGAGGAAGGGGAGGCGATACTCAGCGTGTATCCGCTCAAGTCTCCATCCTTTCGCGAACTCCAGCCTCAGGCGGCATATTTTGAACACCGCGTCGTATTGCACGCGGTCGCGTCCACCCCGATGGGGATTCTTAATCTTTTCGTGACCCACCTGAGTGGGAAGGAGGGGATCGGGCCCGGGCAGGTTGAATCTCTGCTGGCTTTTGCAGACAACGTAGAGGGCCCGGCGATTCTGGCCGGCGATTTCAACGCGCTTGAGTCTTCGCCGCAAATCATCTCACTGTCCAGTGTTTGGGTGGATGCCTATCGCGCCATTCATCCAGGCGAGCTGGGTTATACAGGCAGTGTGGATAACCTTCAAGCTGGCCCGGATGAACCGCTGGAGAAGCGCATTGACTACATCTTTGTCTCGCCGAATCTGCGCTTGCTGGACGCCGGACGTTTTGCGAATCACCCTTTCCCCGTCGACGGCGGCTGGCTCTGGGTGTCGGACCATATCGGGTTGTGGATTGTTATTGAAATTCCGTAGGATTAAGCTCTGCTTTTGCGCCCGTTGTCAAACCTGACATGTCTCATCCGCGCCGCTGCTGACCCTAAGCCGCGCATGAATAATCGTCATGATTAAGAAACTATCGCGGAGACATGTCAGGTTTTCATCAAAAGGAAAATATCTTGAACACAGCCCTGATCATCATCGATATTCAAAAAGACTACTTCGCGGGCGGCAAGTATCCGCTGGTGAATCCAGAATCGGCGGCGCAGAATGCGTATATACTGAGCACGGTCAGTTTCTGCGCTTTTCTCACCGCGAAGCGGCGAAGGCCGCGAAGGATATTTGAGAGCGCGAAGGCTTGCCTTTTATCCCTTTCATCCGTGGTTAA
>VFKQ01000064.1 GCA_009885445.1 Anaerolineaceae bacterium
TACAAAAGATATCAAAGACTCTAAACCCTTCAACTTAAACCTTTGTGTACTTCGTGTCCTTCGTGTTTAAGCTTTTCCCCCTGGAGTTTATTTGAGGATGAGTTAAACAGAAAGTGTTATCCCAGCGTCTTCTCTCTGAAAGTCAAAATATATGATAAAGTCTATCAACTACAAAAGATATCAAAGACTCTAAACCCTTCAACTTAAACCTTTGTGTACTTCGTGTCCTTCGTGTTTAATGCTTTTGAAAAACCAGACTCACTCCCGCTATAATGTCGCCATACTCAAACAAACTGGAGCAGACATGAATGCAGACATCCTCATTTGCGGCGCGGGCATGGCGGGCGTGGCTACGGCCTATCAACTTGCCGTTCAGCATGGACTCAAAAATATCCTCATCGTTGACCCTCTGCCGCCGCTGACAATGACCAGCGACAAATCCACCGAGTGTTATCGCAACTGGTGGCCCGGCCCGGGCGACGCGATGCTGAAATTGATGAACCGCAGTATTGACATCATGGAAGCCTTGCACCACGAAGCGCCGACGCGTTTGCCGATGAATCGGCTGGGATACATCTTCGTCACGGCGAACCCGGCTGAGGCGCGGACGATGGTCTCGAGCGCAGAGGAGATTTCTCGGTTGGGCGCGGGGCCGTTGCGCATTCATCGCGGCGAAGCGCATGATCTGCAATATGTGCCGGTGGATGCGCACGGACTCTTCGATGCCCCCACGGGCGCGGACTTGTTTTTGAATCAAGATTTGATTCGCAAATATTTTCCGCACATCACTGAGAATGCTGTGGCTTTGCTTCACGCGCGGCGTTGTGGTTGGTTTGCGGCGCAACAATTTGGCATGTACATGTACGAGCAGGCCATTGCGCACGGCGTTCAGCACATCAAGGGAAAAGTGCAGGGCGTGGAGGTTGTTGAGAATCAGATTCGCTCGGTGCGCGTGGACATGAACGGCGAGACGCAAATTATTGCCGCGAAAAAATTTGTCATTGCGGCCGGGCCTTTACAAAAGAGCGTGGCGAAAATGATCGGCGTGGACTTGCCCGTGGAATGCGAAGTACACATGAAAGTGATGCTCAATGACCCGAAGCATATTATTCCGCGCAATATGGGATTAACGATTTGGAATGACGCGGTGCTGTTGCCCTGGTCAGCGGAGGAGCGCGCGGCGCTGGCCGAGTCTGAGGAGACGCGTTGGTTGACAGAGGATCTGCCGTCCGCGGTGCACGGGCGGCCCGAGGGGGAAGGCGATATGTTTTTGATGCAGTGGGTGTATGAGCAATCTCGGGCGGTCGAACCCGTTTTCCCAGTGAAGCTCGACGCGCAATTGCCGGAGCTGGCCCTGCGCGGGATGGCGAATATGATTCCCGGGCTGTCGGTTTATTTTGATTCGATTCCCAAACCATTTATCGACGGCGGCTATTATGTGCGCACGCCGGAGAATCGCTTGCTGTCTGGTCCGCTGGGGGTGCAGGGCGCGTACATCATCGGCGGGTTGGGCGGGTTTGGCATGATGTCATCTTGCGGCGCGGCGGATTTGCTGGCGAAACATATCGCTGGAGTTGAACTGCCCGATTACGCGCCCGCGTTTTCGCTCAGCCGTTACGACGACCCGCGCTATCAAGAGTTGTTGAAGCAGTGGGGCGCTTCGGGGCAGATTTAATTTTTTGCCATTTCTTTTTTAACCACAAAGGGTCACAAAGGAGGCAAAGTTGAAAAACTTTGTGACCTTTCGTCTCCTTTTGCGGTAAATATTTTCTCGGTGTTTTACGAAAAATACGCAGAGGCAATTAACATTTTGTCCATTGGCCGTTTGCCTGGCTGGATGCGATGACGCTGTGTACAAAACGCACGCCGAGAAGTCCGTCGAGCGAATTGGGAAAATATAAGGCCAGTGGGTCTGGGGTTTTTCCAGAGCGGCGCGCGCTGATCGCTTCGGCGGCATCGGAATAAAGATTCGCAAAGGCCTCATGCAGACCTTCGGGATGGCCCGCCGCGATTCGGCTGGAGCGTGCAGAAAGCGGCAGGGTGCCCGGCCCGTTCGGGGTGCGGATTTGAGCCGCGCCGTGCAGGGGTTTGTAGGTCAACGCTTGCGGGATTTCCTGCATCCATTCGAGAGTGCCTTTTGTGCCGCTGATGCGAATGCGTAGTCCATTTTCAACGCCCGCCGCGGCTTGAGTCACCCAAAAAACTCCACGGGCGTTGTTATCGAATCGGAGCAGTGCCCCTGCAAAGTCATGAATGAGGCGCTCGGGGACGATGTGCCCAACTTCGGCGCAGACTTCCGTCACTTCAAGCCCGCTGATAAATCGAACGAGGTTGTGCGCATGGGTTCCAATGTCGCCCATGACGAGCGAGGGGCCGCTGAGCGCCGGGTCGTATTTCCACAAGCGCGTGGTGGGCGCGGGTTTTTCTTCGTCGGCTTTTCCGCCTTGCACGTACTCGACTTGAATCAAGCGGATGACTCCCAACTGTCCATCTGCGACCATTGCTTTTGCCTGACGCACCATTGGATAGCCAGTGTAGCTGTGGGTCAGGCAAAATATTAAGCCAGACTCTTGAACTTTGTTGTGCAGAATCTGAGCATGCTCAAGTGTATTGGTCATGGGTTTGTCGCAGATAATATCGAGGCCGTGTTCGAGGGCCGCCATTGCATATTCAAAATGACTGTCGTTGGGGGTCATGATGGCCACTATGTCAATGCCATCTTTTCGAGAGGCTTCTGCATCAAACATTTCTTGAACGCTGGAATACAAACGGTCGGAGGGTATGCCAAGCTCTGCCCCCGCACTTTTTGATTTTTCAGGGTTGGACGAAAAAATACCGCTGACGATTTCGTAGCGATCATCGAGTCTTGCGGCTTGCCGATGCATGGCGCCGATGAATGAGCCGGGGCCGCCGCCGATCACAGCCAGGCGAAGACGGCGTTTGAGCGTTGCGATAACGGGATTAAGATTCATGGGATGGCTCCATTTGTCTGCCGCTTGAAATATAAAACGGGTCTGGCCGTGACCTTGGGCCAGACCCGCTCATCTGAGGCGCGTCCTCCCCGATAGTTTGATTCTGAAAAGCTGGAAGTTTTAAGTTTGAAAAAATTAATGTGCGCGATTGCGGGTGGCCACATCAAAGATAACCGCGGCGGCGAGCACGGCGCCGCGGGCCATATATTGATACGAAATGCCGATGCCCATCAGGTTCATACCGCTGGTGAGCGACAGCATCACCAATGCGCCGATGATAGATCCGGTCACCTTGCCGATGCCGCCGGCAGGGGAGACGCCCCCGATAAACGCGGCGGCGATTGCGTCCAGCTCCCAAAGTGAGCCGGCCGTTGTCGTGGCGGATTGCAGTCGGGATGCGAACAAAATTCCCGCCAAAGCAGATAACATGCCCATCGAGCCGAATACGATGTAAGTGATTTTTTTTACATTGATGCCGCTCAACTGGGCCGCTTCGGGATTTCCGCCGACCGCGTAGATATGCCTGCCGAGGACAGTCTGTGTGGTGATGAAGTTATAGATCAGTACCACAATCAAAACCACGACCGCCGTCCACGAGAGTCCCTGGTAGCCGGCCAACAGCCAGGTGATTCCGCCAATCAGCGCAGATATAAATACGAGTTTGATGACGAACATTTCCATGGGCAGTACTTCAAAATTATAGGCTTGTTTTTTTCTGCGGCTGTTTATCTCTCCGATGATGAGTAAGGCAATTCCTATCAGCCCGATAATCAGGGTAAGTTTGTGAACCCCGGGTAAAATTCCAATGTTTGCAAAGTCGGGAATAAAACCGTTTCCAATCGCGTTAAAAGTTTTGTCTGGAATAATGATCGTGCCGGTGCTTTCTGTTACAACGAGAATGGCTCCTCGGTAAATTAACCATCCCGCCAGTGTGGCGACAAATGCAGGAATCTTCATCTGTGCCACCAGGAAGGCGGTGATTATCCCAGCCAGGATTCCGAGCACCAGGGTGAGAGGGATGGCCACATATACAGGCAGATGCCACTGGACCATGGCGATGGCGGCGACGGCACCGAGGAAACCGCCCAGAAAACCGACTGAAAGGTCGATATGCCTGATCACGATGACGAGTGTCATGCCTACGGCCAAAACCGCTATATAACCTGTTTGATTCACCAGGTTGACGATGTTTCTCGACGAAATAAAAATACCATCGGTGGTGATCGTAAAAATCGCCATGATTACCAGCAGGGCGATATACATGCCGTATTCGCGGATATTCTGTTGCAATAATTTTCGGGCGTTTTGTAAAAAGGACATTTGAAGACTCCTTAGTAATTGGTTGCCAGGTGCATGATCTTTTCCTGAGTGGCTTCCTGTATGGCCAGTTCGCCCGCGATCTTTCCCGCGGAGACCACGTAGACTCTATCGCTCATTCCCAGAATTTCCGGCAACTCAGACGAGATCATGATGATGCTCATGCCTTGCTCCACAAGTCTGGTCATGATCGTATAGATTTCGTACTTGGCGCCAACGTCAATGCCGCGCGTCGGTTCGTCCAAAATCAGCAGGCTTGGTTTAACAAACAACCATTTCCCCAGAGATACTTTTTGCTGGTTGCCGCCGCTTAAATTAGAAACCTTCTGTTCAACCGTCGGTGTTTTAATATTTAGGGAGACTCTATACTCGTTTGCAACTTTAACTTCAGAATTGTCATTGATCACGCCACGATTTGCTATTTCTTTCAAATTTGCCAGGGTGATATTTTGTCTGACATCTTGTATCAGAATCAGCCCGTCGCCTTTTCTGTCTTCTGTTACATAAGCAAGGCCCGCACGGATGGCGTCTTGAGGGTGATTAAAGCGCTTTTTGCTCCCGAGCATGGATATTTCGCCGCTGATGTTGTACCCATCGGGGTTGCCAAATATACTTAATGCCAGTTCTGTGCGTCCTGAACCCATTAGACCCGCAAAGCCAACTATTTCACCCTTTTTCACATGGAAATTTATATTCTTGAGAATATTTTTACCAAGTGCGGGATCATAAGCACTCCAGTTTTCAACGCTTAGCACAATTTCCCCCAGTTGACGGTTTTCTCTTTTTGGGTAGATGTTATTAATCTCACGTCCCACCATGTGCTTGATCAATACGTTCTCAGACACTTCCTCTTTTTCGGCGTCGAGGGTGCAGATGGTTTGTCCATCACGCAATACTGTAACCGAATCTGCTATTTCGATGACCTCCTTTAATTTATGCGAGATCAATACGGAGGTAACGCCGTGTTTTTTCAGGTCACGTAATAGATCTAATAAATTTTCGCTGTCGTCCTCGTTCAATGCCGCGGTCGGTTCGTCCAGAATTAATAACTTAACGTCCTTGCTGAGCGCCTTGGCGATTTCAACCAATTGCCTTTTCCCCACTCCCAAATTCTTTACTTTTTCAGCAAGGTTAATATTGAGTTTTACCCTTTTCAACATTTCGCCAGCGCGTTTGATGGTTTCATTCCAGTCAATCAGAAAGCCGCTTTTGATTTCGTGACCCAGAAAGATATTCTCGTAAACTGTCATTTCGGGAACGAGGGCCAATTCCTGATAGATAATGGCGATGCCCGCTTTTTCACTGTCGTTGATACCCCTGAAATTTTGTACACGTCCGCCAAAAACGATGTCACCCGCATATTCACCGTGCGGATAAACGCCACTTAATACTTTCATCAAAGTGGATTTTCCCGCGCCGTTTTCGCCGACCAGGCCGTGTATCTCGCCCTCGGCCACTTGAAAGCTGACGTTATTCAAGGCTTTCACGCCGGGGAATTCCTTGGTGATGTTCTTCATCTCTAGTATGGGAGTGTTCATTGGCGGTTAACTCTTTAGAAATGCAGATGATATTGAAAACGCCCCGCAGGATTCTGCTGACCATAAAATCGGATCAATCCAACCTG
This sequence comes from Anaerolineaceae bacterium, assembly GCA_009885445.1. Taxonomy (GTDB): domain Bacteria; phylum Chloroflexota; class Anaerolineae; order Anaerolineales; family Villigracilaceae; genus Denitrolinea. Next base: position 5,914 of record VFKQ01000064.1, read on the forward strand.
CGGGGCGCTCATTTTTCTTTGGTGTTTTGATTATACAGGAATAGTGACAGACGAACACGTCACTATTCCTGTATTGTCTAACTGAACCTGGTTACGGCAGACCGGTGAAATCGGTGGACAGGTAGTAACCTGAGTCGATCAAGGCGGACTGAACGTTTTCCTTGGTGACGGTGACAACCACGGTCGGGTTGGCGGGTACGTCAATGTTGCCATTGTTGTACGAGTTTGAAGCGGTTGGAACGCCACCTTCGAGGAAGGTGATGGCGGCGGCAATCGCATCGTCGACGAGGGTGCGGACATCTTTGAAGACGGTCATGGACTGCTTGCCGTCAATGATGTACTGAACGGAGGCCTTCTCGGCGTCCTGGCCGGTGACGAGGTAGCTGGTCACGTCGGCATCCGCGGCGAAGGTGTCGGCAATCGCGCGGGCGGTGCCGTCGTTCGGGGCGAGGATGAAGACGTCGCCTTTGTCAGCCGCTGTGGCCGCGGTCAGGTTCGTCTCAGCCAGATTCTTGGCCACGTCGGGTGTCCAGTCGGTGGTGATTTGACCGATGATCTTGCTCATCTCATCACGGGTCAAGGTGGCTTTGCCTTGCAGGGCAACGGCTTCGCTGGAGTTCTTGATCACGAAGGTGCCATCAGCGATCTTGGGCTGAAGGACATTCCATGCGCCTTCAAAGAAGAGGAAGGCATTGTTGTCGGAGGCGGCGCCAGCGTACAAGTACAGGTTATTGCCTGTGCCGGTGGCGTTGTCCGCCAGATATTGACCCATGGCGGCGCCCACAGAAA
>VFKQ01000229.1 GCA_009885445.1 Anaerolineaceae bacterium
CCCCCCTCCCGTCCCCCCCACGGGGGGGGAGACTGTTGTTGCCTGACAGGAGGCGAGGCTGAATGCGACTAAGAGCGCAAACGCGAATTTGGCGAATGGGCGAATGGCGCGGATTGGATTTGCAAAAAAATGATGCGACTTGCGCAAAATATTCTCCCTCGCCCTAACCCTCTCCCGCTGGGAGAGGGGACGACTCCCTTCCCCCTGCGGGGGAAGGGCTGGGGATGAGGGAGAAATCTGCGCAATTCCTGTACTTATTCGCGTCATTCGAGTCGCAAGCACACGATGCAAAAAATTATTCATTCGGCGGCGGGAATTGTGAAATCGTAACGCACGAGCGGAGCTTCGGGGCCGTCGGGAAAGTACAAACGCGCTTCGAGGATGTAGTCCCCTGAGGGATCGGCTTTGAGACGCAGGTGCATGGTGAATTCCAGTTTCCATGAAAGCGGTTCGAGGATGCTCGAGACGGCCACTTCGTTGCCATGCACATCGCGCAAGGTGACGGCAATGTAAGGACGTTTTTGGAAAGGCGTCACTTCAAGGTGGACGCGCAAGCGGCCGCGATCAGGGTACGGCTCAGCGCTCAAAACGAGGATACGCGTCTCCGCGGGCACGGCGCGCTCAAGGTCTTTGGCGGCAAAGAAAAAATCCATTTTAGTGGTCGCTTCCACAACGCAGGCTCACCACACAGAACACAGAGATTTTCAAAAATATTTTCTCTGTGTTCTCCGTGAACGCTGTGGTAAGTATTTTATGTTTGCACAACATTGTTTAGCCGTTCTTGCGTTGAAAGTCTTTCATGAAATCCACCAGCGCATTCGCGCCTTCAATCGTCATCGCGTTGTAGATCGAAGCGCGAATCCCACCGACGGAGCGATGACCTTTGAGTCCGATCAGGTCATTCTTCTTTGCTTCAGCGGCGAACGCATCTTCGAGTTCCGGAGTCGGCAGGCGGAAGGGAATGTTCATCACCGAGCGCGAGTCTGGCTGAACATGTCCGCGATAAAAGCCGCCGCTTTCATCAATGCTCTTGTAAATCACATCTGCCTTGGCGCGATTATTTTTTTGAATGGCGGACAGTCCGCCGATTTTCTTCGCCCATTGGAAGACGAGTCCCACCATGTAGATGGAATAGCAGGGCGGCGTGTTGTGCATAGACCCGCCAGCGGACATGACCTTGTAATCGAGCATGGTCGGCAGGTTGGACGGGGTGCGCTCAAGCAAATCTTCGCGGATGATGACCACCGTCACACCGGCGGGGCCGGCATTTTTTTGCGCACCCGCATACAGCAGGGCGTATTTCGAAATGTCGAGCGGACGGCTGATGAAGTCGGACGAGGTGTCGCACACGAGCGGGACACCCGCCAGCGGCTCGGGTTCGTTGAAATATTCCACACCGTGAATGGTTTCATTGGAACAAAAATACAGGTAGGCGGCCTGCGGGTCGAGATCAAGATTTTTCGGCAGGTGATTGAAGCCGTCTTTCTCGGTGCTGGCGGCGACGCGCGCTGTGCCGAGCCTTAGCGCTTCTTTGTACGCGGCCTGACTCCACGAACCGGCGAGGATATAGTCCGCGGAGCCTGTGGCGCGCAGGTTCATGGGGAGCATGGCGAATTGCAAAGTGCCCCCGCCTTGCAGGAACATAACTTTGTAGTTGGAGGGAATGCCAAGCAGTTCGCGTAAATCGGCTTCGGCGCCTTGAATAATGGCGTCGTATTCTTTCGAGCGGTGGCTCATTTCCATCACCGACATGCCCGTGCCTTTATAGTCGAGGAATTCGGCTTGCGCCTGTTGCAATACTTCGAGCGGCAGAACCGCCGGGCCGGCGTTGAAGTTGTATACGCGTTTTGGTGTAGACATGCTTTGCTCCTGAAGAAATGAGATGGGCGTAATTATAACTTTTTGTCCACTAATCAGCGCGAATGATTTCGTTGCCCCAAAAAATCCACCGCCGCGCTGTGTAGCGCGGCGGTGGAAAACGTCACGTGATTCCGACGAGTTTTACGGGGCAACAACCTCATAGATCGAGCCGCCCAGATTCACCAGGTAAAGATTACCAGCCTCATCCTCACCAAAACTGCTGACATTAAATGCGGTATCCATCAACTGCGTGGTGAACCACGTCCCGCCGACACGTTGCAGACCCCAAATGCGGCCGGTGCAGTAATCGCTATAGAAGTAATATCCCTGCATCGAGGCGTACGTACTGCCGCGATAGACATATCCGCCAGTGATCGAACATCCCAGCGAGTGACTGTATTCTGCCACCGGAGCCACATATCCCGCCGGAGCCACACAGCCGCTGGAGGGTGAATAACAATGTTTGCCTTCCAAAATCCTCCAGCCATAGTTCGCGCCACCGACAAAGCCTGCGGGTTGAAAGTCCACTTCCTCCCAAGCGCTTTGACCCACATCGCCGATGAACAGGTCACCTGTCAAACGGTCAAAGGAGAAGCGCCAGGGGTTGCGCAAGCCGTAGGCCCAGATCAAGTCATCACCAGAAATACCCACGAATGGATTCGAGGGTGGAACAAGATAATAGGGTGAAATGTTCGTGTTGACGTCGAGACGCAGAATCTTCCCGAGGCGTGTGTTGAGGTTTTGTCCGTTTCCGGCCGGGTCCCCGCTACCGCCTCCATCGCCAGAACTGAAATACAAAAAGCCATCCGGCCCAAAAGCGAGATGTCCACCGTTGTGGTTGGTGTTGGCGCTGTGTTCAATCGTCAATACAATTTGTTCGCTGGTGTCATCGGCCACATCCGGATTGCCGGTCAGGCCAAAGCGCGAGAGGATAAGATCGCCCCCATTGTCCGTGTAAAACACATAGAAATGTCCGCTGGTGGAATAGTTGGGCGGAAAAGCCATGCTGAGCAAACCGCGCTCGCCATTAAAGTCAACACGACCGGTGATATCGAGGAAGGGCGTACCGTTTACAGAGACGCCGTCATAGATTTGAATTACACCGGGCTGTTCCACAATGAAAATCCTGCCACTGCCATCACCGGCGTGCGTGACCAGCACCGGGCTGGAGAATCCGCCCACCACAAACTGTGTTGAAATCGTCGGCCAGATAAGAGGGATGTTCAAATTCACCTTGATGAAATCCAGGTTGGCCTTTGAACCGCTGGCGTGTACCAACAATACGCTGTGCGTGCCGTTTGTAAAAGCGCCGCTTTGCCAGGTCTTCTTCCAACCGGCGAGCGTGGATGTCTGCGTGATAGTGCCCACTTTTGCGCCGTCCACATACACATCCAGCTTGCCGTATTTACTTGAAGTAGCGTAACCCACTTGAAAGTCTGTGCCATTAAACATGAAGCCGATGGAATTTCCAAGCACAGACGAGACGCGATAATTCCCGCCGCTGGCTGATGCGCTATTAGAAATCGTCCACGTGCCCGCATACAGAAGATTTGCAGAAGTGTTTTCATGCGTGCCCGCCGCTAGCGGAGTGGAAGCCAGCGCGGTGGCTGAAACAGAATTCGAGAGTCCGCCCAAGTTGAAGCCATCATCACGGGCGCGCACAGCAAAATAATATGTCAGTCCGGGCGAAAGGCCCACGACCGTCATCGTTTGCGGCGTGCCAGCCACGGCGGGCGCAGGAACGTTAATCGTTGTGGCCGTGGCCGCGTTCCACAAAGTTTCATTGCTGATCGCAGAAGTGGAATAACGCACGAGATACGCAGACGCGGTTCCCACTGCGCCATCATCACCGGGCGCGGACCAATTCAAAGTGGCTGTCCCGCCGCTCGGACCGGAACCCGCTACGAGGTCCGTAATTGAATCGGGGAAGATTAAATCGGGGGGGCCGAAAACCTGAATCCCATCCACAGAAACATAACTGCCCGAAGCATGCACGAGTCGCACAGTGTGAGTCGCATCTGTGTAGGTCGGGCTGTGCCAACGTTGTTGATACGCAATCGTCGCGCGATTTTGATTCAGCGTCGTCTGCAAAACAGTATCCACATAAATACCCAACATGCGAAAGGATGGCCCGGCGGTGTAGATTAAATCAAAATGATCGCCGCTAAAAGAAAAGGTTGCCTCGCTGTTCAGCACACTGGAAACATGATGGCTACTTTTATAAGCAGATGCCGCGACCGTATTCGTCCACGTTCCGGTGTATGCAAATACCGTCAAATTTCTATCGTCGTATGTATTGGGCGTGGCCACCACAGCGAAGCGCGCCGCCGAGCCTTGCAAGAGCGGTTGAAAAACAAGTGCGAGCAAAAACAGAATTGATAATTTTTTCATGGTTACCTCAGTGGCGTTTATAGCAGTTATGAAAGTGCGTAACAAGTCAGCCGCTTGTCCTATGCACCGACACGGCGCGGGCAAATTCATTACCTTGCAGATTCGGATGGAAGCCCTGAGTGCGACTGAGTTCATTGACAAAACCCCCGCCCTCCTGTACCCTCGCCGCATGCCGCCCTTCAACCGGATTCAGCGTCAAATAATTGATTCTCCGTTCAACCTGCGTCTCTTCGTCACGGGCCGCGCTGGCGCGGGCAAAACAACCGTCGGCGTCGAGCGACTCAACGCCCTGCTCGCGCAAGGCGTAGCGGGCAATTCAATTTTATTGTTAACACCGCAACGTTCACTTCAAGAAAATTATTTAACTGCGCTCGAAAGCCCCACGCGCAGTGCCGGCGGCGAAGTGACCTCCATCACCATTGGCGGACTCGCGCGGCGCATGGTGGATCTGTTCTGGCCGCTGGCCGCAGAGGCGGCAGGTTTTGCGCACCCTGACGATGCGCCCATTTTTCTCACGCTCGAAACCGCGCAATATTACATGGCCCATCTGGTGCGCCCGTTATTAGACGAGGGCTTCTTCGACTCGCTGACCATTAATCACAACCGCCTGTATTCACAAATTCTCGACAACCTGAACAAAGCCGCGCTGGTGGGTTTCGCGCACAGCGACATTGCCGCGCGCCTCGACGCCGCACTAACCGGCGACCCCGCCCAGCGCCGCGTGTATGCCGACGCGCAAGAGTGTGCGAATCGTTTCCGCGCGTATTGCCTTGAAAATAATCTGCTGGACTTTTCACTGCAACTCGAAATCTTCATGAATATTCTCTGGCCGCATCCCGCTGTACAAAAATATTTAACCGACACGTATCATCATTTAATCTACGACAACGTGGAGGAAGATGTGCCGCGCGCGCATGATTTGATGCGCGCGTGGTTGCCGCGCTTCGACTCGGCGCTGTTAATCTACGATGAGGGCGCGGGCTTCCGTCACTTTTTGGGCGCGGACAAGTTAACCGCCTGGGCCTTACGCGAACTGTGCGACGAGCACATCGTGCTGGACGAGTCATTCGTGATGTCGGAACATGTGGCCGAGTTAAATGACGCGCTCGCAGGGGCGACGAATTCCGACGCCGCGTCAAAGGTCGAAAGCCTAAGGCCAGATAATGATGCGCTAACAATTGTCTCAATGCGCTTCTATCCTCAATTGCTCGATTCTATTGCTGACGAAATCGAGTCTCTAATCTCCAATTCTCAAATCTCTCCGAATGAGATCGTCATCCTCGCGCCCTATCTCTCAGACGCGTTGCGATTTTCGATTAGTAATCGTCTCGATGCGCGCAAAATTCCGTGGCGTTCGCAGCGTCCCTCGCGTTCGTTGCGCGACGAGCCGGCGGCGCAGGCGCTGATTACACTGGCCGCCCTGGCGCACCCGCAGTGGGAGATTCGTCCGCCCAAGTTTGATGCGGCCTACGCGCTGATGCAATCCATCGAGAGCCTCGACCTCGTCCGCGCCCAGTTGTTGACAGATATCGTCTATCATCCGCGCGACTCGCGGCTTTCAACCTTCGACGAAATTAAACCCGAGATGCAGGAAAGAATCACGTATTCAATTGGAAACAAATATTCGCGGATTAGAGATTGGATTCTGGCCTATCGAGAGTCCACACCTTTGCCGCTCGACCATTTCTTGCGCAAGATTTTTGGCGAGACGCTTTCCCAGCCCGGGTTTGGTTATCACACGAATTTCGACTCGGTGCGCGTGGCGGCCAGCCTGGTCGAGTCGGTGCGCAAGTTTCGCTTGGCCATGGAGTCAACTCGTGGAGACCTGACAGGTCTTAATGTTGGCAAAGAATATCTCGCCATGCTGAGCGAAGGTGTCATCGCCGCGTCGTATGTTGAATCGTGGAAGACCGAAGATAAAGACGCGGTGCTCATTGCGCCCGCGCACAGTTTCTTGATGATGAACCGTCCCGCCGCGATTCAATTCTGGCTGGACGCGGGTTCGAGCGGCTGGCACGAACGTCTCGCCCAACCGCTGACGCATCCCTACGTGCTGGCGCGGGGCTGGGACCCGGCCCGAGCGTGGTCCGATGCGCAGGAGGTGCAGTCGGCCAAAGAATCGCTGGCGCGGCTGACGTCGGGTCTGCTGAATCGTTGTCGCCAAAAAATTTATTTGTGCATGGCCGAGTTGGGCGAGAGCGGTTACGAACAGCGCGGAGACTTGTTGCGCGGTTTCCAAAAGGTGTTGCAAAATTCAAACGCGGAGAGCCAATGAAATCAATGCAACAACGTCCGCTGATCTGGGCCAGCATTTTATTTTTCGGCCTGTCGCTGTGGATTCGTTATGAATTACGCGGCGTCACAAATTTGGATACTGTCGTGCTCGAAGGTTGGTACGCGCACATTTACCAAAATGGATTCGGTGGGCTGAGCGACGCAACATTTTCAAATTATCCGCCGTTCTATTTGTATCTGCTTTGGCTGAGTACGTTGTTTTCAAAATGGTTCGGCTCACTGGCCGCCATAAAAATCATCCCCACGCTATTTGACTTTCTGTCTGCGTACGTTATTTTTTTAATCGCGCAGACGAAATATAAAAACGATTTGCGCTACCTATTGGCGTCTGTTTTTTTTCTTCTGCCCACCATCCTATTAAACAGCACTGTCTGGGGACAGATAGACGGCATGTACACTTCCTTCCTTTTACTGTGTGTATATTTCCTTCTGCAAAAAAAATCTTTCTGGGCGCTGGCGGCTTTCGGCTTCGCGTTTTCGGTGAAGGCGCAGGCCATCTTCCTGCTTCCATTTTTGGGAATCATGCTTTTGCGCGGCATCGTCAACTGGAAACATTTTTTTCTAGCGCCCGCCATCTATTTATTTTTGGCGATTCCGATTACGCTGACTGGGCGCAGTTGGGCCAGCGTGATTTTTTTATACGCCGGTCAGGCCGGGCAATTTCAAGAGCTTTCAAAGCTGGCGCCCAATTTATACATTTACATCTCCAATATTTATTACCACCCCGTGCTCGAAATCGGGCTGGGAATTTTTATTTTGTGCATGGCCGCCTGGGCGTGGATTAACTGGAAGGCCAAGCCGCCAGTAAGCGCGAATCAAATCATGCTCACCGCGCTGGCGAGCCTGGCGCTCGCGCCATTTCTGCTCCCCAAAATGCACGACCGCTATTTTTATCCCGCCGATGTTTTTTCGTTTGCCGCCGCAATTTTATTGCCCAAGTTATGGTTTCTGTCGATTCTATTTCAGCTGGCTTCGGGTTTAACTTACACGGTCTTTTTATTTGGCGTCTCGCCCGTGATCATGACGCTCACCTCCCTGCTAATGACGGCGGCGGTGATTCTTGTGACGCGTGTGCAATTGCAATCACTCAAAAACGCAGATGCGTGACAACCAATTTGTGAACGACTGAAATCTATCCCATGACACCTCCCTTCACCCCTCGCCCCTCCCAACAAAACATCCTGCGCTACAACGGCGGACGGCTGGGCATTGCCGCCGTGCCGGGCGCGGGCAAAACGCAAATTCTCTCGGCGTTGGCGGCGCGCATCATTGACGATCAACGTTTGCAAGACGGGCAGGAAGTGCTCATCGTCACGCTGGTTAATTCGGCAGTGGATAATTTTGAAGCGCGCATCAAAACTTTTTTCGCAGACCGTCCACTGCGCGCGTTGTACAAATATCGCGTGCGCACCCTGCACGGGCTGGCCCACGACATCGTCCGCGAGAAGCCGGGCAGTGTGGGCCTCGACAACAAATTCGGCATCATTGACGAGCGCGAAGCCGAATCGATTCGCAAAGACGCCGTGCGCGCCTGGCTGGCCGAAAACGAACGCGCGCTGATCGCCAATTATTTTAAAGATGACCTGCAAGAATACGAAATCAATCGCGCCAAAAACGACCAGCGCTTCGGGCTGGCAGACTCGGTCGAAAAACTGGCCTACGCATTTATCCGCACCTGCAAGGATCGTTCGCTGACTCCCGAGGACGTCCGCCGCAAATTAGACTCAGCCCCCGCGCCTCTTTTCCTGGCCGAGGCGGGTTGCTGGATCTATGGGCAGTATCAGCAATCCCTGCGCTATCGCGGCGCAGTAGACTTTGACGACCTAATCACCTACGCCCACAAAATTCTCGAGTCAGACCCCGAGTATCTGGCGCGCCTGCAATATCGCTTTCCATTTGTGCTTGAAGACGAAGCGCAAGACTCAAGCCTGACCCAGCAAAAAATTCTGCAGTTGCTCAGCGGCGGCGTGGTCTCGATACGTCCCGACGAGCACGGGACTACTCGACCACCCCAAGGAAACTGGGTGCGCGTGGGCGACCCCAATCAGGCCATCTTTGAAACATTCACCACCGCAGACCCAGAGTTGTTGCGCGAATTTATTCGCAACAACGAACATGCCGACATGCCCGAGTCGGGACGCTCACAGCCGTCTATTTTGGCGCTGGCCAATCATTTAATAGACTGGGTGATGACGGCGCACCCCGACGCGAATGTGCGCTCGGCGCTTTCACTGCCGCACATCGTCCCGGCCCCCGCAGGCGACCCGCAACAGAATCCGCTCGAGGACCGCGAGGGCATCAAGCTCATCAGCAAAAAATACACGCCCGAGGAAGAACTCGACGCGGTGGTTAAATCTATCAAGAGTTATGTTGATTCGTTTGCCGAGACACCTATCGAGGAGCAACCGACGATTGCGGTGCTCGTGCCACGTAACGCGCGCGGCGTGGATGTTGTGAGTGAACTTCGCAAACGCGGCATTGAGCCGATTGAGTTGATCTCGTCCACTGCAGAGACGCGCGCGGCGGCGGGGGCGTTGAATTTATTGTTGTCGTATCTGGCGGACCCGCAGTCCGCGGGCAAATTGGCGAATGCATATCGCGTGTATCGCAGAGATGTTTTCGGAAGCAATCGTACCGTAGGGGCGGAGCATCGCTCCGCCCAAAATGATGAGGCAACTGAGGACGCAAAAGAGGACGCAGCAGTGCTGCGTCCCTACATCGAACGGATACCGGCTTTATTGCGCAAGATGGTGGATGTGGAAAATTTTGTCGCGCCGAAGGACCTCACCCCCGGCCCCTCTCCTAAAGGGAGAGGGGAGTCGCTCGACTGGCTGGCCGCTTTGGGCGAGTCTGAGGCGGAGCAGGTCGTGGGCGAACTGTCTGAGTTCCGTGAAAGAGTCCAGAGATGGTTGAAGGCGGTGACTCTGCCCATCGATCAACTGGTGCTGACGCTGGCGCAGGATGTGTTCAGCGAAGCGTCGGATTTGGCGCTGGCGCATAAACTGGCGCTGGTGTTGAGGGGCGCGGCGAACGACCACACGGATTGGCGCCTGCCCGAGTTGACGTCGGAGCTGGCGGTGATCGCGAAGAACGAACGGCGCTTCATCGGGTTCTCGTCGGACGATTCGGGCTTTGACCCCGAGCGCCATCGCGGACGGGTGGTGGTGACGACGATGCACAAGGCCAAGGGGCTGGAGTGGGACCGTGTGTATATGATGTCGGTCAATAATTATGACTTCCCGTCGAATGCGATGGGCGATCGATTCATTTCGGAGAAGTGGTTTATTCGCGATGGACTCAACTTGGAGGCCGAGGCGCTGGCGCAGTTGACGGCAATAACGGGGTCTCGATACGGCGGCGGCGGTCGAGTAGCGTTCGATGCTTATCGAGACCCCGCCGCCTACTCGACCACCAGCACTACTCGACCAGCGAATGACGAGTATGACTGGTACGAGGAAGGCACAGCGACGATGCAGTCGCGCTTGGGGTACGCGAAGGAACGTCTGCGTTTGTTGTACGTGGGCATCACGCGCGCGAAGAAGGGTTTGATCGTGACCTGGAATTCAGGCAGGCAGGGCGATGCGACGCCGAGTCTGGCGTTGAGTGAGTTGATGGGGTGGTGGGAGGCAGGGAAAGGATGAAGAATAAAAAACGGTCTCGGGCGTAATGTCCACGAGACCGTTTTTGTGTTTGTTCGGAAACGTGAGTCATAGAAAACAGGGATATAATTCCGATATTGAGAGGTATCTATGAACAAAACAATTAACCAATTATCTACCAATGAGTTTGAGACTCTTGTCGAACGCGTCGTGGACAAACGTC
>VFKQ01000283.1 GCA_009885445.1 Anaerolineaceae bacterium
CGGCTACCCTTCGACAAGCTCAGGACATCGCTCGACCACCATTTGATTAGAAATTGTCAGCTGGCTGGACAAACGTTAATGTAAACCTATCCCGCCTGTGACTCCGTATTTAAGGCAGTATAATAGCGGCTGTATCTATTTCAAATCCTTGGAGAATTTAGATGTCCAAAATCATTTCGATTCACTCTTTCCGTGGCGGCACTGGCAAATCAAACACCACCGCCAACCTCGCTTCCTTGCTGGCGCGTGACGGCATGCGCGTCGGCGTCGTAGACACCGACATTGCCTCGCCGGGCATTCACGTGCTGTTCAACTTTGACGAAGCCGAACTCGTCCATTCACTCAACGATTACTTGTGGGGCAAGTGCCCCATTAAGGAAACCGCCCACGATGTGACCGGCCATGTGGGCGCGGACATTAAAGGACAGATTTTCCTGATCCCCTCCAGCATCAAGGCCGGCGAGATCGCGCGCATTTTGCGCGAAGGTTACGACGTGGGCCTGCTCAACGACGGCTTCCGCGACCTCGTTAAGGAATTGAAACTTGACTTCCTGATGATCGACACGCACCCGGGCCTCAACGAGGAGACTCTGCTCTCCATCGCCATCTCAGACGCGCTGGTGATCATCATGCGCCCCGACCAGCAGGACTATCAAGGCACCGCCGTCACCGTGGACGTGGCCCGCAAGCTGGACGTGCCCAAGATTGTGATGCTGGTTAACAAGTGCCCAACAGCCTTCGATTTCAATGAAGTCCGCGAGCGCGTGGAGCAGACCTACAACATCAAAGTCGGCGCCATTCTGCCGCACTCCGACGAAATGATGGTGCTGGCCTCTTCGGGAATTTTCTCGCTGAAGTATCCCGACCATCCGATTTCAAAATCCCTGATGGGGATTGTGGAAGAGTTGAAAAAGTAATTGAATGAAGTGCGGAGGAAACTCCGCACTTTTTTATTCCATCGACATGTTCAAAGGTGACGGTCACTTTTAAAGTGACTGTCACCTTTCTTATTCTTCTCCAGAAACCTGAGATAAAATTCATCCATGCAAACCAAACCAGATATCCTCATCATCGGCGGCGGAGTGATCGGCGTGTGCTCGGCGTATTACCTCGCCAAAGCGGGCGCGCAGGTGACGCTCATCGAAAAGGACGAGATCGGCGCGGCCTGCTCGTATGGCAACAGCGGCCTCATCGTCCCCAGCCACAGCATTCCGCTCGCCTCCCCGGGCGCGCTCGGCGAGGGCCTGCGTTTTCTGCTTGACGCGCGCAGTCCCTTCTATATAAAGCCGCGCCTCGACGCAGATTTATTTCGCTGGCTGGCGGGCTTCGTCAGCGCCAGCAATCGCGGGCGTATGCTGCGGTCATTGCCGGTGTTGCGCGATTTGCTTTTCGCCAGCCGCGCGCTGTATGACGAACTCGCCGCGTCTGCCGGATTCGATTTTGGTTTTCAAACAGACGGCTCATTGTGGGTTTGCCTGAGCGAAGAAAAACTTGCGCACGAAATTAAAGAGTTGCGCGTGCTCAAAGAATTCGATGTCCCCTTTGAAATCGTGGACTCAAAGCGCGCACACGAGTTGGAACCTGCGCTTCAGCCTGCGATTCGCGGCGGGATTTTTTATCCGCGTGACGGGAAGATTCATCCGCATCGTTTTGTGACGGGGTTGGCGGGTCGGGCGACAGAGGCCGGGGTCTCCGTTTGGGCGCGCACCGAGGCGCTCGGCTTCGAGACTCGTGACGGGCGCATCGTCAAAGTGCGCACCACGCGCGGGGACGTGGCACCCGCCCAGGTCGTGGTCAGTGCGGGGGCGTGGTCGCCGCAGGTGGCGAAAATGCTCAATCTGCGCGTCCCGATTCAGGCGGCGAAGGGCTACAGTCTCACGTATGAAAATCCTGAACTGACGCCGAAACTGCCGCTGTTTTTTGGTGAGGCGGGCATGGTGGCGAACCCATTGGGCGACTCACTGCGCCTGGCCGGGACGCTCGAAATGGCGGGCATGGATTTTTCGTACAACGCGGCGCGCATCGAAGCCATGCGCAAATCTTCGCTGGCCTATTTGCGCGGACTCGAAAACGCGCGCCTGATCGAACTGTGGCGCGGACTGCGTCCCTGCACGCCGGATGGCCTGCCCATCATCGGCCGCGCGGATACGTTGAAAAATTGTATCGTTGCGGCGGGTCACGCCATGCTGGGCATGTCGCTCGGGCCGGTGACGGGCAGACTCGTGGCGCAACTCGCGCTCGAACAAAAAACGGATTTGGATATTGCGCAATTGAGTCTGAATAGATTCTAGTTTGCAAAGATTTCATATTTCTTAAGAGAGTGTCTGAAAACACTATCACAAAGCCACAAAGGCACTGAGCCGCGAAGTTTTTATTCTTGGCGACTTGGTGCCTTCGTGCCTTGGTGATCAAAACGCAGGCTTTTTTATTGCGTGATTCTCTAGCGTACATGAAGTCTAAATTACATAGGCTCAAGCCGCCGTCCTCGGCGGCGTTTTGCGAGTAAATCTTGCGCCGAGGACGGCGCAAGGAGCAAGCTCTATTTTTACTCGTATTTGTACGGTAGAGAA
>VFKQ01000107.1 GCA_009885445.1 Anaerolineaceae bacterium
TCCTGCAAAGCTTCTGGGCGTGCCTTGACCCCCAGGTACAACTCAGCCACATCTGTTGGCACCACCCGCGACAGAAAAAATGTAATGATCGAAACTCCGATCAATACAATTATGGCGGTCAGGATACGGCGCAGGATAAAGTCAAAGGAACGCATGTGATGCTATGAGTTCCCCTTCCCGCCTCAGGCGGGAAGGGGAACTCATATAGGCTCAAAAAGCGCGAGACAGCTTACTTGGCCCGCAACTCATAGTAATTGAAGTGCCAGAAGGGATAGTTGAGATTGTAGCTGAAGCCTGCGATGCTGTTAGGAATGACCGCAATTTCCATAGTGTCGTAAAGGAAGACGCCTGGCGCCTCTTCGACCAGCAATTTCACCGCTTCCACATATTTTTCCTTGGAGGCGGCGAAATCTGTGCCGCTCAAGGCACTGCCTTCATCCCAAAGTTTGTTGTATTCCGCGCTGTTCCAGTAAGAGAGATTCCAGGATGGTTTCTCGGTGTAGTAGAACAGGGACCACAAGTTGTCTGCGGCCGCGTCGGCGTAGGCCGGCCAGTAAAGTAGAAGGGTCATGTCCTGTGCATCTGCGCCGGAGCGGGCGAGTTTGAGTTGCTCACCAAGCGAGAGGGCCTCGATGGTCACTTCGACGCCGATCTGTGCGAAAGAATCCTTGATCAGGGGAGCAAATGCCTCTTCCGAAGCGTTGGAGGCCGTATAGGTTAATCGCAGGCTGAATCCACCGCCCTCGTGGCCGGCGGCGGTCAGGAGTTCCCGGGCCTTGTCGAGGTTATAGCTGTATTGACCAACGCTGTCATCCCACGGATACACTCCAGCGGGAACGGGGCCGAAGCTTTGTGTGCCAAATCCACTCGCGCCAATCTTGATGATGTCTTGATAGGGAATGGCATAAGAGAGCGCTTGTCGAACTTTGACATCGTCTAGAGGCGCGCGCAAGGTATTGAAAATGCCTACATAGTTGAAGAAGGCAGGCTCTTTATAGACCGTGTAATTGGAATCGCTTTCAAAAGTATCCAGGTTTTCATTCGGAAGCCGCTCGGCAAGGTCCACATCGCCGCCTTCAAACATCTGCTGACGAGTGGTCGCTTCAGGAACGAGCGAGGCAACGACTTTAGAATACTGTCCGTCTTCCCAACCGCCCCAATATTCGGGGTTCTGGGTAAAGACAACTTCAGCATCGGGTGTGTAGGATTCAACCATGTAGGGGCCAGTGCCATGGCTCTTGCCGTCTGCCCAGAAATTCTCATCAGCGGCGGCGGCTTCGAGAGCCTTCGGACTGACGATATAAGCCGCATACATGGAAGATGCGATCAGGTCAATCGGTTGGGGGGTGCTCAAGTTGAATTTTACAGTGAGGTCATCGACAACCTCAACATCGGTGACAGACCACCAGATGAAGCCGGCGCCGCCATGATCCTTGACAGCATCAATCGAAGCCTTGACTGCGGCCGCGTTCATCGGCTCGCCATCATGGAATTTTACGCCTGCGCGCAGATTGAAGGTGTAAGCCATCTTGTCATCGCTGACCGACCAGCTTTCAGCAAGCACAGGCGTAAATTTCTCAGCGGAGCCTGGCTTGTTAATCTTCAACAACGTCTCGTACACATTGGGCAGATAGGCCGCTTCGGTCGAGAACGAGGCGATCGGATCCCAAGTGTCGATGGTTGAAGAATAGGCAATCTTGAGTACCAAGGGCTCTTTCGAGCCGGGGTTGCATGCTGAGAACATAATCGCCATCAGCATCAACACGGACAGAACTAACGACTTATTTTTCATCTTTTCTCCTCTTGATTGGATAGGGTAGTACGTGCATCCTATCACAGGCACTTTGCAAATCGTTTGCAAAACGCTCGCGCCCAGAAGTTATAATAAGTTTGATGAAGCCCTCTATCTTACTGCGGACCAAGTTTCTCAGCCCACGTCCTGCATCCGATTCGTTGTCTCGCCCACGCCTGGTTGGCTGGCTCGAAAGCCAAATGGACAAGCGCCTGATTCTCATCTCAGCGCCGCCCGGCTACGGCAAAACAACTCTGCTGGCAGATTTTCTGGCCGCTTCTGCCCGCGCTGTGGCCTGGTATCAGCTCGATGCAGGTGATTCTGACCCGATCATCTTCCTGACTTACTTCATTGAATCGATTCAGCGCATGGTCAACCCTCCGCCCTCGCTCAGTACTGAAATTGGGCAGAGGGCCCAGGCCATGCTGTATCATGCCGACGACGGCACATCGCATCAACAAATATTAACGATTCTGTTGAATGAACTGGCCGAAATTCAAGACGAGCCCTGCCTGCTCATTCTGGAGGATTACCATTTTATCGCCAGCCCGGTTGTGCATGAATTGGTGAACTACCTGCTCGAAAATATGCCGCCCAATTTTCACATCATACTTTCCACGCGAGCCGACCCTTTATTTTCGTTGGCGCGCCTGCGTGCGCATGGGCAACTGGCTGAATTGCGTACTTCAGATCTGCGCTTCCGCGAAGACGAGGTGCGCGGCTGGATGACCCGCCTGCATCCCAACTTAACAAACGAAAGCACCAGCATGTTGAGCGAAAAAACAGAAGGCTGGGCCGCGGCTCTGCAAATGGTGCGCTCCTCTTTACACGGACAGGATGCAGAGGGAGCGAGCCGCCTGATCGCGGGCCTGAACGGTTCGCATCGCTACATTTTTGAATATCTCGCTGAGGAAGTCTTTCAGCGCCAAAGTGTTGAGCGCCAGAACTTCCTGTTGCGAACGTCGATTCTCGATCAAATGGATGCGGCGGCTTGCGAATCACTGGCCGGCATCGGCTCGGCACAGTCCGCGCTTGAGCAATTAGAGCGCGACAACTTGTTCGTAACCAGCCTCGATTTACAGCGGCATTGGTATCGCTATCATTACCTCTTCCGCGAATTTTTGTTGAGCAAGCTACGCCGCGACAACAGTGAACAAATCGCCGCGTTGGAAAAAGCCGCCGCGCACCACTACGAAAAATTGGGCGAGCTGGAAGCAGCTTGCGTCCACTTTCTGGAAGCCAAAGAATACGACGCGGCTGTGCGCGTGCTGGAAATCATCATCCCGGATTATGTGGAGCGCGGCCGCGTGGAAGCCGCGCACCGTTATCTAGCGGCACTGCCCGTGGATACACTTCACGCCCACCCCAATCTCTTACTGCAACATGGCAACGTGCATCGCAGGCTGGGCGAAGCGGGCGCCGCAGTCACCGCGTACGAGGACGCGCGTGCCGCTTTTGCGTCACGCGCAGAGTCTGCCGGCATTTCGCGGTCCCTGACGAGGCTGGCTGAATTTCATCGCGCACAAGGCAATTATCGTCAGGCAGAAATGCTGGCCTCTGAAGCGCTGTCCTTTGCCGCCGCAGAAGATCATTCTGCGCGCGCCGAGGCCTTGCTCGCGCTCGCAAAAGCATCTGGGTTCCTAACCAGCATGGACCGTGGCCGCGCCCTCGCCGAGCAGGCGGTGGACGAGGCGCGCATGGCAGGCGATGCATTGTCAATGCTAGCAAAGGCCAACTTCATTCAATCACTTGGGCAAATCTGCTGGTGGCATGGCGACCCGCAGGCCACGGTGCGCTACTGTGAAGAAGCACTCAAGCTTAATCCGGATGAGTTTTCCCCACTGGCGGCACAAGCATATATATCGCTAGTCACTCCTTATTTATATTGGAGCAATGTTGAAACTGCGCTACGCTACGCTGAACGCGGCCTGGGCATTGCCCAACAGCTTCACCTCAATGAACTTCTGCCCAGCGCCTATATGGCCCTCGGAAATGTGCTCACTCGGCGCGGCGAGACGATACGCGCAGAATCTGCGTTGCGCCAGGCGTTGGAGATTTCACAAAGGCAGGGATTATCGGCTTATGAACGCATCATGGCGGCAGGATACCTAGCCTACAATTTATATGGTCAGGGGCGTGTGGACGAGGCACGTCAGATCGCCGAGGGTGCACTGTGGGCTTATACAGGTAATCCAGACACCTATGAAGCCTATGTCTGTCGCTCTGTGCTCGCCGACATCGCCCTCGAAAATGGCAATAGCGATGAAGCCTGGCAACAATATGACAGCCTAGTTGAAATTGGCGAGCGTAGGCAATTTCGCATCCCACTCTCATTAGTCTACTTCGGCTTGGCGTACATTGCTCTTGAACGCGGTGCGCGTGAAAACGGGCTGAGCTACGCACTGCAATCGCTCAAACTTATCGAACCCACCGGGGCCATACAGCTTTTCGTTGACCAGGGCCAGCGTGCGCGCATTATCTGCCGTGCATTGAATCAAGTGGGAGTGAACACCCCCTTCCTGCAGCGTGTCTTGGAAGCATTGCCACATACAAAATCGCCAGCCATTCTTGCGCCTGCAGATGATCATTCTGTGCTCGTGCGCTGCTTGAGAAATTTTCGCGTCAGCATCGCTGGGCAGGAACTGCAACAAGATCGCTGGGTCTCCACAAAAGCGCGCGATCTGCTGGCGTATTTCATCACCTATCGCCGGGAGCGCATCCCAGCAGACCGTATCTTTGAAGGCTTATGGCCAGAATCAGATGCGCGCAGCCGCAGCGCCTTTCATACCGCATTAACCCGTTTGAGGAATGCCCTGCGCACAGAGGGCCAATCGATTCAATTTATTTTGGTGGAAGCCGGCGAATACTGGCTAGATGCAGCACGCTTCAGCGTGGATGTCGATTCTTTCGATGCCGCGCTAGCCAAGGCGCGCAACCTGTCTGGCGAAGAGTCTACAGATTGGGAAGAGCGCGCCGTCAACCTGTATCAAGGTCAATACATGGAAAATCTTTATTACGACTGGGTCATGCCCGAGCGCAACCGTCTAGAACAAAATTATCTTTCCGTCTTGCAACGACTGGTGTCCCACAAATTATCAAAAGCGGATCACAGTGCGGCGCTGGAGCTACTCAAGCGCGGCTTGCACACCGACCCCTTGGCCGAAGAGATTCACTGTCAGGTCTTGCGCGCCCATGCAATGGCAAAAGATAAGACCGGGCTGATTCGGCACTACCGAACCATGAACGACCTGTTTCAAACCGAGCTTGGCACGCCACCCATGCGCTCCACCAGCGAGCTATATCAAAAACTTCTGGCGGAGTTGTGAAAATAATCAACTAAAAAAGACGAGGATTGCCCTCGTCTTTTTTAGTTGATTTGCGTGTTGACTGCCAGACCCACTTGCAAAGTTTTATCCGCTTCCAATTTTGTCAGCGGAAGCAGGATGTGAAATTTGCTTCCGGGAAAATGGGTTTCGGAATAGCCGGGACTCTCGACCCAGATTCGTCCGCCGTGCGCTTCGACGATGCCCTTTGAGAGGGCCAGCCCCAAACCGGCCCCGCCGCCCTTGAAGCGACTCTTGCTGGTGCTGTGTTTGCCGAGGTCGCCGGGTTGGTAAAACTTGGTGAAGATCATGTCGCGAAACTCGGGGTCTACGCCCACGCCCGTGTCGCTGACGGTGATCTGAATGCCGCCATGCGGCAGATTGGCCGCGTCGGGCGGGGCGGCGGCGGCGGTGACTTCGATTCTGCCGTTATCAGGCGTGAACTTGATGGCGTTATTTAGCAGATGCGAAAAAACTTTTTGCAGGGTATTCGGGTCGGCGCGCACGGTGGGCAGTTGCGGCAAATTTATATTGAGCGAAAGTTTGCGATCGGTGAGCGGCTTCTTGAGGCTGGTGGCCACCTCACGGACGAGGTTGGCAGTATCCACTTGTTGCAAGTTGAGTTGCATGGCGCGCGCGTCAATCTGCGCGATGTCAAACATCGAGTCCATAACTTCGTGCAAGCGCAGGGTGCTTTTATGCAGGGCTTCGCCCACGCCGCGAATATTTGGGTCGAGGTTCTTATCTTCGAGGAGCATCTCGGTGTAGCCGCGCAAGACGGTGAGCGGCGTGCGCAGTTCGTGCGAGGCAATGCTGATGAAGTCACTTTTAGTTTGGTCGAGGCGCTCGAGGTCGCGGTTGGCTTTGTCGAGGTCGCGGTAAGCCTGCCGCACTTCGGTGTTGAGCTTCATTAGATTCTCAACCAGGCGCGCGTTTTCGAGCGCGACAGCAGTTTGATTCGCCAGCGCGCCCACGGTGACAAGTTCCTCGTTGTTGAAGCGGTTGCCCGATAGTTTTGCGCCGAGGGCGAGCATGCCGATCCAACGTCGGTTGGCGAAAATGGGCGCGTACACTTCGGCTTCGAGTCGCCCGAACCAGGCGCGTTCAGCAGACGACAAACTTCGGAAAGAGGACAGCAGGTCGAGGTCAAATTGCAGGATGGGACGTTGTTCACGCGTGACGTACACAGCCAGCGGATTAAACTCGTCGAGCATGAGCGACTTCATTTGCGCTTCGCCCTCCGTCCGGGCCGGGCGCAAGCGATAGGTGCGGCGTCCCCCGTCGACCATTTCCATATCCACGAGGAAGAGGAATCCGCGTTGCAGGCCCATCGACTCGATGATCAGTCCCACGGCCACGCTGGCGAGTTTGTCGAGGTCGAGAATGTTGCTAATCGATTCGCTGTATTGATGCAGGATGCGGCTGGCGTCGGTGCGGTCGATGTGCAAGAGTCTGTCTACGAGGCGTTGGACGAGGCCGAGCAGAGGCGTGAACAAAACTGCCAGCGCAATGGCCACGATGGCGCCAATGATGAGCGGGCTGGAGACCGTGCTGAAAAGCGGCTGGATGCCAAGCGAGCCAAGCAGATAGAAGCCGGCGATTAATAATGTAGTGATGATATAGATGAGGGCGCCGCGCATGAGCAGGAGCGCGTCGGGCAGTTCATGCGTCAGGAAGGCGTAACCCGCTAACAGCGCGGCGAGCAGGCGCAGAGGGTTGCCCGAGATGCCCAGGCCGCTGAGAATGAGTCCGTCGTTGATAATGACGAGGAGCAGGATGGGAGTCCAATAAGAAAGGCGGTTGCGATGGGTGGGCTGACGCAGGCGCGAACGGGCGAGAATCAGGTTGCTGATGATGCCGATGATAAAAATCAACCAGCCAACGATGGCCCACAAAAGAGGCAGGCCGTCGCGGCGGAGCATGATTTGGCCGTTCGTCCACAAGACGAGCTGGAATTGGTTGAGGTTGGTGTCGAGGGCGATGAGGCCGAGAGTCCAGAACAGGCCGATGGCGAGCCAGGTCCAGATTTCGAGGCGTAGGAAGGCGCGCGCAATGAGGGTGAGGATGAAGACCAGGAAGAGCGTGCCGAAAATTTGCAGGGTTTGAAAGCCGCCTTCATCCAGTTGCGGCAGATTGCCGACAACCGACATGGCCGTGATGATCTGGATGATGAGCGCAACAAGGGTGAAGAGGCCGACCAACAGCGCGGTAAATTCCTGCCCGTTGCGGCGGCGGATGATGTTAACTAGTACGGCGAGATAAACAATAGACTCAAGCGCCAGAATAATGATGGTGATGAGTTGCGCGAGGGAGGCGGTCATAAGTTTGAAAAGTATACTCGAAGTTTAATGGTTGGATAGTTGCGTAGTTGGAGACTGATTACTGACTCAGCGCATCAGCACGCGCTTGAGGCGGGTTAGCCCGTCTTCGATTTGGTCCTCCGCATAGAAAGCGAAACACAGGCGTATGTAATCGGTGAGGCCGCCGCGGCCGGAAAATTTTTGGCCTTGTCTGAAGTCCACTTTGAAGGGCGCGGTTTTTTCTCGCAGGAGAGTTGCGTCCATGCCATCGGGCAAGCGCGGAAAGAAAAAATATCCGCCGTGCGGGAGGTCGTAGGTTAATTCGGGCAGATATTTTTTCAAGCAGGCATCCATGTGCGCGAGGCGCTTGGCGTAGAGGGCGAGTAGTGAGTCTACATTTTTGCGCAGGTCGCCCGATTCGAGCAGACCCCGCAAAAGCGCGGCGGTGAAAGGATTCAGTCCGCCACCGCTGTCGAGCAGTCCGCTGGCGGCGAGGCGGGCGAGCGTGTTGGGGTGCGCGTGCACCCAGCCGAGGCGCAGGCCGGGCGCGAGAATTTTTGAAAACGAATTGAGCGAGATAATATTTTCTGAGTCGGTGTATGCCGCAAAAGGACTCGGCGGTTTTTCAGTGTAGGCCAGCAGGTGATAGACCTCATCGGCGAGGATGAGAAAGTTGTGCTCGCGCGCAAGTTGCATTAATACTTCGCGGCGTTCCTGCGAAAGTGTGCGGCCTGTGGGGTTTTGAAAAGTTGGGATGGTGTAAA
>VFKQ01000231.1 GCA_009885445.1 Anaerolineaceae bacterium
CCCATGTTGAGCACTTGCGGGTTTTCGTAAATTTCCATCTTCGAAACATCGCCATGACATTTCTCGCAGTTCAACCCCGCCGCAACATGCGGGCGGTGATTAAATTGCACAAAGTCTGGCACTTGCGCAACAGGCACCCACGCCAACGATGTGCCGTTCTTAATCGCTTCCACCAGCGGCGCAAATCTTTCCGGGTTCTGGGTCGTGATCGTCATCTGCTGATGGCACCCCCAGCATTTATTCACAGTGGGCAGTCCCGCCGAAGCGCCGCGCAACGCGCCCGTGTGGCAATACAAGCACTGAATTTCGGCTTGCACAACGTGCGGGATGTGTGTAAATTCGAGGGGTTGATCGTCCGCGGTCTGCGTTTGATTAATGCCCCGCACCGCCAGGCTGGCCACGGTGAGGAATCCAATCAAAACAGCAACCCGACCCAGTGGCGAGATCAGCCATTGAAATACTTTCTGGATCATAGCATCTCCTGAAATGAAATTTTAAAGCCTTCGCAAACAGAAGCCTTAAGAGCAATTTATTAAAAATGACAGCGGGCCAAAATATTGGCATCCAGCCTGCCACCCAATCGGGCCGATTATAATATATTATGTCACAATCGCTTCGACAAATGTAACTCACCCCCCGACGATCTGCAACATACGACCAAACACGGAGACCGCCAACATGACTCAACCCCTCGCCTCGCTCCCCCCCCCCAGCAGACTCCTCCTCCACGCCCCATTTCAAGACATCATCACCGACGGCTCCACCGACGGAATCCTCATTGCGGGCGGTGTGCTTCTTTTAATCGTCCTCGTCTCGGTAGCGTGGACTCGGAGACGATGGAATGGGTGATTGGTAATTGGTAATTGGGGTGGTCGAGTAGCCGCGCACTTTGCGGCATATCGAGACCAAAGACTGGAGACTGTTCACTGTTCACTGATCTCAGCCGCCAGCAAAGCAATCACCTGCTCGCTCTTCAACACCTGCCCATAAGAACTCAGCGCAGACATAAACGCCTTGTGGACTTGCTCCGCCGGAATGGTCGTGCCACCATGATCCAAGTCGCGCGTGGCACACGCATCCTCCGCCACGATGACAGCGAAACCAAAATCTGCGGCGGCGCGCGCGGTCGCGTCCACGCACATGTGCGTCATCATGCCCGTGATGACCACGCGCTCAGTCCCCCACTCCTTCAACAACTCCAATAAATTCGTCTCGCGAAACGAGTTGGGAAAGTGCTTCTGCACAATCGGCTCGCCCTCAAAGTGCGCCACGAAATCGTGAATGTCCGTGCCACGATCACCCGAAACGAAAAACGCCGCGTCCGCCTCCAGCTCCACATGCTGAATGTGGACGTGCTTCCCGCCATGCTCGCGGAAACACTGCAACAACATATACGCATTTTGTGCCGCTGATTCCGGGTTCACCAGCGGGTACTTGCCGCCGGGGAAGTAGTCTTTTTGAATGTCGATGATGATCAGGGCTGTATTCATGTATTTTCCTTCTCGAAGACCTTCGGCAGGTCTGGCTCCATTTCCAAAATCGTTTTTTTGCGTGCTTAATACGTGGTGGGAAGTATCCCATGAGTCAAGCTAAGAAATGGGCAAGATATAAAAAATGGTGTCTACTCGGTAAAAACTGACCGGATTGAAATTTGGGTATACCGCGCACGGTCATAAATTGCGGTTTTGAGAATCGCCAAATTTAACCACGGGTGAAAGGGATAAAAGGCAAGCCTTCGCGGTGAGAAAAGCGCAGAAACTGACCGTGCTCAGTATAGTGTCTCTGTAACGAGTGAAAGGTCATTTCCATAATAATTTTGGCGGTACACGGTACGGTTTAGGAAAACGTCCTCGCGTTCCATTGCGTGGCGGTTGTACTTGCTCTCCGTACATTTCTAATAAC
>VFKQ01000081.1 GCA_009885445.1 Anaerolineaceae bacterium
ATCCAATCTTGATATGACGGTGATTCGGGAGTGGTAGAACGCTTGCTTCCCAAGCAAGATATCGTGGGTTCGAGTCCCATCACCCGCTTAATATTTATGCAAGGTTTGCTCAATGGCCGGCACTTAATGTCCGGCGTCAATCTTTTGTAAGGTTGCTGATATGAAAGATACGGGCGGCAAAGTTACAATTTGGGCGGAGATTAAATGACAGAAAAAAGCGTAATTTTATATGTGGAAGATAACCGCGAGAACCGCATATTGCTCCGCCGCGTGTTGACTGCTGAAGGATATGACATGATTGAGGCGGCCAACGCCAAAGAAGCATTGCAGATCATCAAGGATACGCTCCCTGACCTGATTTTGATGGATGTCAACATGCCCGAAACTGACGGGTATACGCTGACGGCACAAATCAAAACAATGCCAGATTTTGCCAAAGTGCCCATCATCGCCGTGACCGCCAATGTAATGCACGGCGACCGCGAAAAGTCACTACAGGCGGGCTGCGACGGGTATATCCAAAAACCGATAGACATTGATATTCTTACGAAACAACTTGAGAAATTTCTATCAAGGAACATGCAATGAATGAGACCGATCGCAAACAAGGCATTTCAAAAGACACCGCCGTGCTGGTGGTGGAGGACAATGTCTCAAATTTTGTACTAATCGCGCGCATGTTGGGGTACCTGGGTATCCACTGCGAGTGGAAAACGTCGGGCTATGAAGTTGTCGAGTACGCCGACACGCTGGCGCGCCTCGACCTCATCTTAATGGACATCCGTCTGCCCTACGAAGACGGTTATGATGCCATGCGCAAAATTCGCTCGGCGGAGCATTTGAAGAACATCCCCATCATCGCCGTCACCGCCGAGGCCAGCGATGATCAAATGCGCAAAGCGCGCGAATCTGGCTTCGATGGTTTTCTGGGCAAGCCCCTCGACCCAGACCGCTTCCCAGACCAAATCCGCCGCATTCTCAATGGCGAAAAAGTTTGGGAATATAGTTAGCGCATCATGAGTCTGTCTTCAGCCCCATCCAACCTCAACTCAAGGCAAGTACATCGCGGCGGCCTGGCCAGGTCCATGCGGCGCACGTTGTCTTATTTTGCCTTCATTCCCCTGACGGTTATGGCGATCACTGCCTCGTTAATCGCGGGGTATGTTTTGCAAGAGGAGGTAGTGGGGCAAATGCGAAGCCTGGTGAAAGCGAACGTGAGCGAAGCGCAAGATGAATTGATCATCAAGCAAATCCGCCTTGATCGCATTACAAGGCGGCCCAGCTTTGAAAGCGCGACGCAAATTCTTCTGCATCAAAGCCGCTCCAGTACTTTTTTTGTACTTTCAAAAAACTCCATCGAAGCCCTGTTTGCCGAAATCAATGGCGAAACCAATTCGCCGGTATTCAATGAATATTTGATGTTCGACGAAAAGGGTGAGATACTAATCGCCAGCCAGAACGAGTGGGAGGGTCTATCGTTGAGCGACCTGGCCCTCTTTGAGACATTAAGAGAAGCTGACGGAAAATCGCTGGCTGTGTTTGGTTTCGGCACACTATATCCCAGCCAGATGGTTTTTTTAACTGTCGATCAATATCGAACGTCTGACAATGTTTCGCGGGCCACAATTGTGGGAATCACCGAGCCGCTTTTCATTACCCCGCTGCTGAAATCACTGACAGATTTGAAGCCTGACTCAAATGCCTATTTCGTAACACAGGATGGACTGTATGTTGGCATTGACAGACATACCGGCGAGCCGACTCCCTTCAATTCATCTGCAGACCAGGTCAGCAGACTCAACGATGTTTTCGCCAATGGCGCCGAACTGGCCCCCGCCACTGTGCGCTACACAAACAGCGCCGGTATTGCGATGCTTAGTCAGGCAGTGTGGTTGCCAGAATTAAGTGCCGGCATCGTGCTCGAAGTTCCCTTCAACACCATTTCTCAAAGGCTCGTCGTTCTGGGGCTGTCCCTGGGGGCGATCTATCTGCTTGCATGGGTTTTGGTTCCAGGGGTCGTCAATTATGCGACCCGACGCGTGGTTCAACCGATCGAATCGCTTTCGGCCATCACCGATCGTTTTGCTTCTGGTAATTGGGAAGACCGCGCGCAAGTACAGGGGAATGATGAGGTGGGTCAACTGGCGACCTCCATCAATGAGATGGCCGACCAGCTCAGCGGTTTGTACACCTCCCTGCGCGGGCAGGTGCAAGAGCGCACCAGTCAGATTCGTATAGCGGCTGAGGTGGCGCAAGGCATCACCGCCGCATTTAATCTCGACGAGATGTTAAACAACATCTCGCGCCTAATCGCAGAAAGATTCAACTTTTACCATGCCGCCATTTTCCTCATCGAATCCGGCGGCAGGCGAGCTGTCATTCGAGCCGCGCACGGCGCCGCGGCGCAGGAAATGCTCAGGCAAGGATTCGCCCATGAGGTCGGATCCGCCTCGGTCGTGGGCTGGGTCGCCGCCAATCTTAAGTCGCGCGTCGTCGCCGACGTCGAAGCGGAGCCGGCACACTTAAGAAATTCGCTACTGCCAAATACGCGCTCCGAGGCAGGCGTCCCGATTATGCTGGGTGGCGCGGCGCTCGGTGTACTCAACGTGCATGGGTTAGAGTCGAATACATTCGACGAAGAAATAGTGATTATTTTGCAAACGCTGGCCAGCCAGTTGGCGGTGGCCATGCAATATACCGCCAGCACAGAGTCGCCGCAAACGCTGAGCGCCCAAGTAGACCGGCTCTTCCGCGTCTCTGCTGAAATTATCAAGGCGGGCACCGAGCAAGACGTCTTCTCGATTGCCGCGCGCTCCCTGCGCGAAGCCTCGCTGCCTTTTGCGTTTCTGCGCGTCGGAGACAGTACTTCGGCAATTATTGAACTGAATAATCCCAAGAAGAAGACGGCGACGGCGGCCCCCGCCTTGATTCAATCTGGCCTGCGCGACATTGCCGGACAAATGGGCGGGCCAGTGCTCATCGGCGAGCTGGCTCTGGCTGACAATTTGCCCGCAGGCATGGCAGACCTGGCCCTTGGGTTGGGCGGGCAGAGCGCGGCCTTTTTGCCCATCTACTCGGCCGGGCGCATTCACGCGATACTGGTTTTGGGAAATCAAACCGCGCAACCACTGACCAGCGCCAGCGTGCGGCCTTACGCCGTCCTGACGGATTTGATGGGCACGATTATCGAAAAGATTGGCGCAACCAAGGAAGTCGAAGCGCGCGTTGAAGAACTGGATGCGCTCTCGCGGTTTAACCAAAATGTTTTCAACGGCGCCGACACAAGCGCTTATTGCTCAACCTTGCATGCGCAAGTCAAGCGCGTAATTGGCGACTATAGTTTTGTGGTGGCCCTGTACAATCAAAAAACAAATTCAATCAGCATTCCTTATGCTTACGAGGATGGGCGCACCACTTCAATCGAACCTTTCCCCCTCGGCGAGGGCCTTACTTCCATTTTGATTAGAACAGGCCGCCCGCTAATGCTCGTGGAAGACACCGAGCGACAGGCCATTGCTCTGGGCGCCAAAATTCAAGGCAAGCCCGCAAAATCCTGGATGGGTGTGCCGCTGATGATCTCAGACGAGCCAATCGGGGCCATCATCATTCAGGATCAAGAGCAGGAGCACCGCTTCACCGAAAAGGACCTGCACTTCCTCGTGGAACTGGCGCACCAAATGGCTGGCGTTACTTACAATATCCGCCTGCTTGACCAAAGCCGCCAAAGCGCGATCCAACTGCAGACTGCGGCTGAAATTGCGCGTGATATTAGCGGTAGTCTCGATCTGGACGAACTATTGCAACGCGCGGTAAACCTGATTCGAGATCGCTTTAACTTCTATCACGCCAGCATTTTTCTCGTGGACCTGCGGCGTGAGTATGCAGTCATTCGCGAAGCAACTGGTGAGCCGGGCGCACAGCTCAAGCGCATGGGACACAAATTGGCGGTTGGCTCAAAGTCTATTGTGGGCTATGTAACCAGTCAGGGCGAATCGCTCGTAGTGAACGACACAACCAAAGACGCGACATACTTTGCCAACCCAGTTCTTCCCGAAACGCGCGGCGAGGCGGCCATCCCCCTGCGAGTGGGCGACCGTATTCTCGGCGCCCTGGATGTGCAAAGTACACAGCCTTATGCCTTCAATGAAGAAAACCTGCGCACGCTCCAAATTCTCGCCGACCAACTGGCCGTGGCGGTGGTAAACACAGAGCTATTCGCAGAAACACAGGAGCACCTGTCGCAACACCGCCTTTTACATCACATCACCATGTCAGCCGCATCGGGCACAACGCTTGAAGATGCACTTGAAACTACGGTCAAGGGATTACAAGTCACCTTGGGCGGCGACCGAGTCTCCATTTTGCTCCTGGATTCCGAACGCAAATATCTCGAAGTGCGCGCCTCAGTGGGTTATGCCGAAGATGGCAGTAATATAAAAGTCCCTGTTGGTGCGGGCATTACTGGCTGGGTCGCTTCGCATCGCAAACCACTGCGCGTGGATGATGTCAGCAAGGATTCGCGCTACATACAGATCAGCGCAAACACGCGCTCCGAGCTGGCTCTGCCATTGCTTTATCGCAGCGATGTGCTCGGCGTGGTAAACGTGGAGAGTGAGCAAGTCTCTGCGTACACCGAAAATGACGAGGAAATGCTCGGCACACTTTCTGGAAGCCTGGCCGCCATCATTGCCAACGCCCGCTTATTGGATCAGATTCGGAGACAGGCAGATCGCGAACGTCTGCTCAATGAAGTTACCAGCAAAATCCATAACACCACCGACATACAGAGCATCATGGCCACCGCCGCCAGTGAGATTACCAAAGCCATCGGCGCGCGGCGTGCGCAGATCAAGATTGGCGGCAATAGCAATGAAAAGCCCGAAGCATCAGGCGAGCGGAATCCAACCAGGACGATAAACAATGCTTAGTTCAATCATGAACTTTTTCAAAGCGCCTATCTTTCCGGATGATGAGAACAAGACTCGCACAGCGAGAAATACAAACGCGGTAATTTTATTTTTGCTGGCTATTATTGCGCCGTTTCAAATTTTGTATTCTATTGAAGCCCAAAAAAACGGGGTTGAAATATTAAGTTTTGCTCCTCTCGTCCTATCCTTTCTCGTCATTAGCGCATGGATTTTCCTTAAGCTTGAGAGGGTAGCGCTCGCGGGTAGCACTCTGGTTGGCGTGCTTTGGCTCACCATTAATGGGCTGGCCGCAACCCAATACGGCATTAAGGATTCAACCTTTATCGCAAACATACCTGTATGCTTGCTGGCAAGCTTCCTTCTAGGTTGGAGGGCCGGCGCGATTCTCTCTACACTGACTATTTTTTCGGCGTTTGGCCTGGCTTGGCTTGAATCGTCAGGCATCCTTAAACCACCCACTGGATATAGCGTAACAAATTTTGCAGTCGATATGACGGGCCTGTTGATAATCAGCGCGGGCCTTACCTATCTGCTGGTTTCCAACCTGCAAGAATCGCTCAGCCGCGCCAACGCAACCGCACTTTCGCTTCAAAATATTAATGCCGAGTTGAGCGCCGCCCAACGCACCCTACAGAATCGCTCCGACCAGTTGGCGGCAGTTAACGACGTAAGTAGCGCAGCCAGCGCCATCCTCGACGTGAACGAGTTAATCGAAAAAGTGGCGACCCTGATTACCGAGCATTTTGGTTACTACTACGCCGCGATATTTATCGTCAGCACTGACGCGCAGTGGGCCGAACTGCGCAACGCCACGGGCGAAGCAGGCCGTGTACTCAAGGAGAGCCACCACAGGTTGGAAGTTGGCGGCCAGAGCATGGTCGGCTCAGCCATCGCCTTGCGCCAGCCGCGCATTGCGCTGGATGTTGGCGAGGAATCTGTGCGCTTTAACAACCCCCTCTTGCCCTACACGCGCTCCGAAATTGCGCTCCCTTTAATTATCGGCGAAAATGTTTTGGGCGCGCTGGACGTACAGTCCACACGGCAGAATGAGTTTGGACCTGAAGAAATTGAGACTTTGCAGAACATGGCCAAGCAGTTGACCATTGCGCTCGAAAATGCGCGCCTGTATCAAGAAACAAATCAACGCCTGCGTGAAATTCAAACTGTTCAGCGTCAATACCTGCGCGAATCCTGGTCCCTGGCCTCATCAACGCAGTCTTTAGAGTATGGGCTTGGCGAAGACGCCGGCGCCTCCCTGCATAGTTCGTTGAACGTTCCACTTACTTTGCGGAATGAAATCATCGGCCAGATTATGCTGGGCGGCGACGCTGATTGGTCAGCCGAAGAAAAAACCTGGGTAGATAGCGTCGCCACGCAGGCCGCCATCGCACTCGAAAATGCACGCCTGCTTGAAACAAGTAAAAAGATTGCTACTGCCGATAAAATCATCGCGGAAATTAGCGGAAAAATCTGGTCATCCAGCACACTCGATGGAATTCTGCAAACAGCAGTCACCGAACTTGGAAAAACATTTAACGCCGCAGAAGTTATCCTCACCCTCGATCCTGAAGATGACGGCGGCGCCCAATGAGCAATTTTGATCCGACCACCGCGGAAAATTTTGAATCACTGACAAGCTGGCGCACCAGCTTGCTCAAGACCATCTTAAACGGCGCCTTAATTGCGGGAATATTCGCGCTCCCACCGGCCATCATAGGCTCAGCCAGCTCCACATTTTCGGCGCTCTATATTGGCGCCTATTTGCTCCTGCTCGGCGCACGATTTTTAAGCATGCCTCACGCGCTCAAATCAGCCATTCTGCTCAGCATCACTTTTGGCATCGGGCTTGCCGGCCTGCTGGATACATCCATCTGGGGCGATAGCCGCACGTTTATGATCGCCTTCATTGTTTTTACCAGCCTGCTGGTTTCACCCAGCGCAAGTTGGTACGCTCTAGGCCTGGCCTTGCTGAGCTACGCCATAATGGGCTGGCTGATTCTTAATGAGCTTTATCTCCTGCCCACCCAGGAGGTCACACCCGGCACGCTGGCCAGCTGGCTCAGCGGCGCAACCACCGTCGCCGTGGTATCCGTTGCCATCACGCAAGGACTTCGCCTGCTTCAAGTGCAATTTTTCAACAACGCGCAACGCGCGGATCAATTCCTTGCCAGTCTGCGCGAGCATCAGCACGGCCTTGAAGAGCAGGTGCAAACCCGCACTACTGAACTGACCACAAAAACCAAATTATTAAATTCCGCCGCGCAATTCGCGCGTAAATTCTCGGCCCACAAAGATCAAGCTGACTTGCTAAATGCCGCAGTGCAATTAATTTCCAGCGCCTTTGGTCATGATCACGCGGGGATTTATCTGCTCGACGAGCAAGCCGAATTTTGCTACCTTCAGTCTGCCTCATCGGCCAGTGGCCGGCAACTGCAAAGTGAAGGCTTCCGAATAGAACTGCGCAAGCTGGGCTTCCTGCGCACCAGCGCTCAAAACAGCAGACCAATCATTCATCAAAGCTTCAGTAACAAGCCCCAACCCGCCGAAAGCGCGATACTGCCCGAAAGCAACTCGCGGATATTAATTGCACTGTTCGTCAAAGGGTCGGTTTTTGGCATCCTGGATGTGCAATCAAAACTGCCCAACGCCTTCACCCTGACACACAGCGAAGCCCTGCAAATTATCGCAGACCAGTTGTCCCTTTTGATCGAAAACACAATCCTCACCAGTGAAGCCGGCGTCATTAACGAGCAATTGCGGGCGCTGAATTTAAATCAATCGCGCGAATCGTGGAGTCAGCGAGGCGGCGACCAGACGCCGGCCTTCCAGTACACCCCGCTGGGAGTACAACTCCTAGCCGGCTATAAGTTACAAGACTCGGCCAACCCGCGCACACTCACCCTGCCGGTAAAATTACGCGGCCAAAAACTTGGCACCCTGCGTATCAAACGCAAGGAAAGCGAAAACCCGTGGGATGAACAAGAGCAAGATATCATCCGCGAAATCGTAGCCCAAATGGGCCTGGCGCTCGAAAATGCACGCCTGCTCGAAGACGCCCAACGTCGCGTGGCACAGGAACGGGAAATCACTGAAATCACCGCCCACATCGGGGCCAGCTTTGACGTAGACACCATCCTGCGTATCACCGCGCAAGAAATAGGCAAAGTGTTGGGCGATTCAGAAGTCTCTGTGGTATTGAACCAAAGCATAGGCAAGACCCAACCGCGTCGAGAAGAGGAAAAAACAAATGGAAAATAGACTCTTTTCACGCCTTCACAACACCAACGCGCCAACAAGAGGCCAGCGTGCTGAATAAACTGCGCCATCTATTCTCTGCGCCCATCCTCGAGGATCAAGAGACTACACGTCTCGCGAGCCTGCTGAATAATGTTCTATTAACCATTATTCTGGCGATTTCGATATTTACGCCGGCCTTGATTGTAATTACTGACGTTGATGACCGCGCTATCCTTGTCGGCATCCTCCTACCCTTCCTGATCGTCGTCGTGTTTTCCTACATACTACTTCGGCGTGGAAACTTGCGCTATGCAACCTATTCATTTTTAACCATCATGAGTCTGGCAATATTTGGATCATTTGCCGCCAGCGCAAATCAAAGTATTGGGGCATGGATGTCATTCATGATCGTGATTGCCTTAACCACCCTGTTGCTGGATGGACAGGCCGTCGCCCGCTTGCTGGCGATCATCATTCTCTTCACGCTCGTTATCACGGCGCTACAGATAAACGGCCTTCTCACTCCCATTTTCAATGTTACTGCCAATCCTTATTCAAATTGGGCCACTACATCCATGATGTATATCCTGACCGGCATCGGTTTGTACTACTCAGCGAACGGCCTACGCCAAGCCCTGCAACTCGCCGGAGAATCACAAGAGCAATTGCAAACCAACAACCGCGAGTTGGTTGCTCTGCGCGATGCGCTCGAACAACGCGTAGAAGAACGAACCCAAACCCTGGGACTCTACAACAGCCAGTTGGAGGCCGTGGCAAAAGTCGCACGTGCCGTGGCCGCTGTGCAGGAGCTCAAGCAATTACTACCTCTAATCACTGAAGTCGTTAGCACCGAATTTGGCTTCTATCATGTTGGCATCTTCCTCGTCGACGATCGCCGCGAATTTGCCGTTCTGCAAGCGGCCAACAGCGAGGGCGGAAAAAGCATGTTGCAACGCGGACACCGCCTCGGCCTGGCGACATCCGGCATCGTCGGTTTTGTCGCCGGTCGCGGGCAATCGCGCATCGCCCTGGACGTGGGGGCGGATTCAGTGTTCTTCAACAACCCAGACCTTCCGCTGACCCGCTCCGAAATCGCCCTGCCCCTCATAGTGGGCCAGCATACCATTGGTGTGCTGGATGTGCAGAGCACCGAAAAAGACGCCTTCGACGAACAAGCGCTAAGCGCGCTCAGCACCGTTGCTGACCAAATTACGATCGCCATAGAAAATGCGCGCCTTTTCAGCCAGACCAAACAGGCGCTGGCCGATTCACAGGCAATCTACCAGCAATACGCACAGAGCGACTGGGGACGTTACATCAGCCAATTAAAGAACATCGGCTACTCCTATGACGGTATTAGCACAGCCGCGCTTAATGGCCCGGCAGAATCGGTTCGCGATCCGAATGCGCTCAACGTCCCCATCCGTATGCGCGGGTTGCTTATCGGCAATATTTCAATCCGCTCAAGTGACGCGGGGCGCAAACTTACCAATTCAGAGCTTGCGTTGGTCGAAGCTGTGGCGGACCGCGCCGCGCTGGCCATTGAAAACGCGCGCTTACTCTCAGACGCCCAACGCCGCGCCGCCAAGGAACGCGCCATCGCTGACATCAGTTCAAAAGTGGGCTCGTCGATTAAGCTCGAAAGTATCATGCAAATCGCAGTTGAGGAACTGGGGCGCACCCTGCCCGGCTCACAGGTCACTTTGCAATTTAGCGAGCCAGAAAGCTCCAAGTAGGCAATTCAGCCATCAGGCACAGCATACCCATGTTTAAGAAACCGATTTCAACTCTCACCAGCACGACAACTCGTGAAGCGCAGGCTGTTTTTCGCATATTGCAAGGCACGGTGCTAGCCAGCCTTGCCGGCGCAATTGGGACACTGCTGGCGATCAACTACTTTGGCGCCGCACCAGAAACCATATTTGTCATCACCCTCCTAACCGGCTTGTTGGTGCCTAGTTTCATCCTGCTCCAACGAAATATTCTTTGGCCCGCACGCGTGATGGCGCCCCTTTCGCTCTTTGCCACCATCACCTATCTGCTCATATCGGGAAGTGGAATTCATGATATTTCCATCGTTGGGTACGGCGGCATCTTAATCATCTCCAGCCTGACACTAGGTAAACGCGGCGTAATCGTCTCAGCAATCCTGATTGTGGCCGCAGTTTTTTCGGTGGCCAATGCCGAAATGAACAACACGCTGGTCACTGATGCAAGCGCCCTGACCACACCCGATGATCCCTTCCTGATTTCCATCGTAATCCTCTCCATGGCCTTCGCTCAGTCCGCGCTAATCACACGCATGGAAAGCAACCTGCAAGATGTAAGAGATTACGCCCAGACGCAATTCGAAAGCAACCGCGAGCTGACCGAGCTAAAAAACTCCCTGGAAGAGCGCGTACTGATGCGCACCAATGAATTGGCACAGGCCAACGAATCGAACGCACATCGCGCTATCTTGTTTGAATCTATTGCGCGTATTGCCCGTTCAGTAACCAGCCTCGATGACCAGTCGGTCTTATTGCACAGTGTAGCTGAGCAGATTGGACAACGCTTCAATTATGAATATGTGGCTCTGCACGCGGCCAGCGGGCCGCGCCGCGAAGAGACCCGCGTTGCCGTATACGATCAAAGCGCGGCGGGCTCGGCTAGCCTCGCTTCAGATTCAACTTTTGACCCCGACACACTGGCTGGGGTTGTCTTTGCCAGCGGGCTGGCGCGCACCGTCTTTAATGAAGAGGCCGATGCCGTATTTTTCTCAACGCCAGCATGGGCCAGCTTCAACTCACAGATCGCCCTGCCGCTGATTGCCGGTGAGCGCGTGGTAGGTGTAATACATATTTTCAGCAAACGCACCCGCGCCTTCGATACAGCGGAAGTCTTTACCCTGAGTATTCTTGCAGACGTAGTCAGCAACGCACTCGAAGGCTCGAAGCAATTTCAACAAACCCGCGCTTCTTTGGACAAAAGTGTGTCTGCGTATTCAGAAGAACTTGCACAGGCATGGGGGCGTTTCAAGCGGGAAGAAGGCGTGGTTGGTTACCGCTATTCTGGCGGAGTCAGCGAACCACTGCACCCTCAGCGCGGTAACCCCTCCATCGTAACAATTGCAGAAACAACGCGTGTTGATGTCACTGCCGAGGGGAAAGAGGCCCGAGCGCGCATGGTAGTGCCGGTGCGCCTGCGCGGCGAGGCGCTTGGAAACCTGGAGATTAATATGCCGGCCGGTCACGTTTGGTCAGACGATGATATTGAAATTGTGGAAACGGTGGCCGAGCGGCTGGCGCTCTCCATGGAAAACGCGCGCCTGTTTCAATCGAGCGCCAACCGCGCCGAGCGCGAACGAGTGGTCGCAGATATTACGGCCAAGATTCGTCAGACCAACGACCCGCAGGCTATGATTCGCACAGCCATCGAGGAGTTACAGCGCGCGCTGGGCGTCAATCGCGTAGAAATTGTCCCACAGGCGGCATCCGCATTTATGCCGGGCCGTGAGCAAAGTAACAACAGTTAAACAAGGAGCAAGCATGACTTATACAATAGCAATCTCAAACGAAAAAGGCGGGGTGGCCAAGACGACCTCCACTCTTTCATTAGGCGCGGCGCTGGCCGAACTTGGAAGCAAAGTCCTGATCATGGACATGGACCCTCAAGCCAACTTGACACTGGCCCTCGGGTTTGAACCGGCTGAGGCGGCAAAAACATCGGCCAGCGTACTAATCGAATCTGCCCCGTTGCATGAGGCCATTCACAAGACCGAAATGGACGGCCTCGATCTGATACCGGGCAACGCGCGCATCGAAAGCGCCGAGCAATTCCTGCCGGTGCGCACAAATTATTTAAGCACGCTGCGCACCGCGCTTGAACCCGCGGTTAAACTGCAATATGACTACGTCCTCATGGACTGCCCTCCCTCCCTCGGAGCCATCACGCTTAATGCGCTGTCTGCCTGCGACCTGTTAATCATCCCCACACAGGCCGAATATTTTTCAGCCTATGCCCTGCGCGATATGATGACGGTGGTGCGGCGCATACGCAAGGAAGTAAACCCAGGGCTGGCTTACCGCATTTTAGTCACACTCATGGACCGCCGCAATCGTACGCATCGCGGTATCTACGAACAACTTATGTCCACATTTGGGAGCGGCGTTTTCAGCACGGTTATTGAGCTGGATACCAAGTTGCGCGAAAGTCCCATTGCGGGCCAACCCATCACTCGTTACCGGCCAAACAGCAGGGGTTCCCTGCAATATCGCGTCCTAGCCCAGGAGCTTATAGAGTATGTCAAAGAAACCAACCAGCAACCGGCTGGATAAGATCTTCGAAGACATTAAGCAGGAGCCAGCAGTCGCGCCAAAGAAACCGGCGCGTAAAGCGCCTACGCGCATCACTGAGACGAAGTCGTCGGCCCTGCGCGCTACAGCGAGAAGCAACACGATGCCGCTCAACCCCGAAGCGGGGCCGTCGGCGCGCGCCCCGCTGTCAGCGCAGAATATTACCGTTACCCAGTCGAGTCTGGCCGGCCAGCCGGCCAGCATGTCGCTGGCGTTTCAAATGGACAACGAAAACTGGGCCACCCTGCAAGTGGTGGATGACGTTGCGCCGCGTATCTGGGACGAAAATGAGCAACTGCTTGTGCAACAAGTCACCGACCAACTCTCGCTGGCGCTTGAAAACGCGCGCTTGTTTCAAGAAACACGCTTGCGCGCAGAAGAATTATCCATTCTCAATGAGTTGGGCCGCGAGTTAACCTCACTGCTGGATCAGGATGCCATTGGCGAAACTGTATATAAATTTACCAGCCGCCTGATGGACACAACGAATTTATACATTGCGCTATATGACGAGCCGCGCGAAGAAATCAATCCATTCTACGTAATGAACAACCGTGCGCGCGTTCAGGTGCCGCCGCGCAAATACGGGCAGGGACTCACCGAATATGTGCTTAAAACTCGCAAGCCGGTATTAATTGCAAACAACGTCTTGACACACATGCGCGAACTGGGCATCGAGGTTGTTTTGTTGGGAGATGCAGAGATGCCGGCCTGCTGGATAGGCACACCCTTGGTTGCTGGCGATTTGGCGCTGGGCGTGATTGGCTTGCAAAGCTTGGATACCCCCAATTTATACACCCCGCGCCATCTTGAACTATTGAATGCGGTTGCGGGTCAGGCCGCGTTGGCCTTGCAAAATGCGGGCTCGTTTAAAGAAGTGCAGGCGCGTGCTGAAGAGCAGGTGGTGTTGAACCGCCTCGGGCGCGTACTGGCGGCGCAAATAAATGTTGATCAGGTGCTCACCGAAATCTATAACGGCGTATCGCAATTATTGGATGCGAAGAATTTCTTTATCGGGCTTTATGATGAAGAATCCAACACGGTCAGCTTTCCGCTTAACGCCACCGAATCTGCCGTGGACCGCGAAGTAGTCACCATTCAAGCCGACCAGGGTATGACGGGCTATATCCTACGCAACAAGGAACCGTTGCTGGTCGCCGACAATCTGGATGAGTGGATGCAAGACCACGACATCGCCGTCATCGGCGAGCCAGCGAAGTCATGGTTGGGCACACCGCTAATATTGGGAGAACGCGTTCTCGGCCTGATGGCAGTGCAAAATTACACCAAGCCACACAACTATAACGAGCACGATCGCGACATTATGCTGGCCTTTGCCAATCAAGCCGCCATCGCCATTCAAAACGCGCGGCTTTTTCAAGAAACGCGCTACAACGCGGCCATTGAAAATTTAATTAGTCAGATTTCATCCACCTTCGTAAACGTTGACAGCAATCAGATGGATGATCAGATTACGCTGGCGCTGAAAAAGATTGGCGAGTTTTCACAAGTAGACCGCACCTACCTATTTGAATTTTCTCCCGACGGCCAGACCATGGACAACACCCACGAGTGGACCGGCCCCGATATCGAATCTTACATCAACGACTTTCACAACGTGCCGACCAACACCCTGCCCTTTATTTTGGACCAAATCCAAAAAATGCAGGTCGTACATTTCCCCAGGGTTTCCGCGATGCCCGATGAGGCGGCGCAGGACCGCGCTGAATTAATGCGCGAACGAATCCAATCCATTCTGTGCGTACCCATTGTCATCCAGGGCGCCGCCTATGGATTCATTGGTCTCGACTCGGTCAACCAGCCAAAGGCCTGGGCCGAGCAGGATATCAACATGTTACGCATTGTGGGCGAAATTTTCATCAGCACTCTGGGCCGCAAAAAAGTGGAGAGCGCTCTGCAAAAATCAGAGGCCGACCTGCGCACACTGTTTGCGTCCATGCAAGACGTGGTTCTGGTGGTTGACAAAGATACA
Source organism: Anaerolineaceae bacterium (assembly GCA_009885445.1). Taxonomy (GTDB): domain Bacteria; phylum Chloroflexota; class Anaerolineae; order Anaerolineales; family Villigracilaceae; genus Denitrolinea. The sequence goes on from VFKQ01000081.1 coordinate 14,493, forward strand.
CGCTACCTGCGCATCGCTCCCACCAATCCGGGCCGTCTTGTGCGTCCGCCTGAAGAGCTTTTGGGCAAAACCATGCAGGAAGTCATGCCCAAAGAAACCTATGAAAATTTTCAGCGCGCCGTTGATCAGGCGCTGGCCTCAGATGAGCTCGTGCAAATCGAATACAAGCTAGACATTGCCAATCAGGAATATTGGTTCCTGGCTAACATCAGCCGCATCAATGCAGACGAGGTCTTCTGGGTGGCGCGCGATATTACTGCCCGCAAGCGTGACGAAGAAATTTTACAGCGCCGCAACGACTACCTCGCCGCCACCGCTGAGATTGGGCGACTGGTGACCTCCACTCTCGATCTGCCCACGCTCTTTTCGCGGACCGTGAACCTGGTGCGCGACCGATTCGGTTTTTACCACGCTGGCATTTTCATCACCGAAGAGACCGGATTCAGCTCGGTCTTGCAAGCCGCTACGGGCGCGGCCGGAGCCGAGATGAGGAGCCGGGTACACAGTCTGCCGGTGGGGTCGCGATCCATCGTCGGCGAGGTGACCGAAACGGGCCGACCCGTCGTCGTTAACGATACGCGCCTCTCCGACGTCCACAAGCCCAACCCGCTTCTTCCAGACACGCTCGCCGAAGCGGCCATCCCCTTGCGCATCGGCTCGCGCACCATCGGTGCGCTGGACATTCAATCGGTGAATGCCGATGCTTTCACCGAAAACGATATTGCTGTGTTGCAAACGCTCGGCGACCAGGTGGCCATCGCCATTGACAATGCGCGCTCGTATGAACTCTCGATCCAGGCGGTCAAAGAGATGCGCGAGGCCGACAAATTGAAGAGTCAATTCCTAGCCAACATGAGCCATGAATTGCGCACGCCGCTGAATTCCATTATCGGTTTTTCGCGGGTGATCCTCAAGGGCATAGACGGGCCCACGACAGACCTTCAACAGCAGGACCTGCTGGCCATCCATAATTCGGGCCAGCACCTGCTCGGCTTGATCAACGACATCCTCGACCTTTCGCGCATCGAAGCTGGCAAGATGGAGTTGACCTTCGATGAAGTCAATTTACCTGAATTGATTAATGGTGTGATTTCAACAGCCAGCGGATTAATTAAAGACAAGCCTATCACGATCCAGCGCGATGTCTCGCCAGACCTGCCGCCCGTGCGCGCGGACGCAATGCGCATTCGTCAGGTGTTGCTCAACCTGCTTTCCAACGCCACCAAATTCACCGAGAGCGGCACCATCACCGTGAAGACGACGCCCTCGGTAAATTCATCCGGCAACACCGAAATAACCATCAGCGTCACCGACACCGGCTCGGGCATTGCGCTCGAGGATCAGAAGAAACTCTTTCAGCCCTTCTCGCAGGTGGACGCGTCGCTCACGCGCAGGAGCGGTGGCTCGGGTCTGGGCCTTTCTATTTCCAATCACCTCGTGCAAATGCACGGCGGCCAGATCGGCGTGCAAAGTGCGCCCGGTGCGGGAAGCACCTTCTTCTTCAGTTTGCCCGCCCATCGTTCAAGAGTGGAGAGCGCCGGCACCTCAGCCAATCGAATCGTGCTGGCCATAGACGACGACCCGCAGGTGATCAGCCTCTATGAGCGTTACCTGCACCTGCAGGGTTATCAGGTCATCCCGCTCAGCGACCCCTCCCGCGCTGTGGAGCGGGCTCGCCAACTCAAGCCCTTCGCCATTACGCTCGACATTATGATGCCCGGTTACGATGGCTGGCGCGTGCTCAACGATTTAAAGACAGCGCCAGAAACGCGCGACATCCCCGTGGTAATTTGCAGTATCGTCGAAGATCACGAGCGCGCATTCAGCCTGGGCGCGTCAGATTATTTGATCAAGCCGATTCTCGAAGACGATCTGCTCAAGACACTCGAAAGATTGGACAGTGATGGGAGCATCCGCGAAGTGCTGGTGATTGACGATGACCCCAACGATTTGCGCCTAATCCAGCGCATGCTCACCGAGCACGGACGTTATCACCCTGTCACAGTCGAAGGCGGTAAAAACGGCTGGGAGGCCATTTTGGCGCGCCCGCCACACGCCATCATCATAGACTTGTTCATGCCAGATATGGACGGCTTTGCTTTGCTCGAAAAATTGCGCACTAGCGAAGCCTATCGCAACATCCCCGTCATCATCGTTAGCGGCGCAGACCTGACGCCCGAGCAAAGCCGTCAATTGCAAAATTTCGGGCAGAATATGCTTCAGAAAAATACCCTTACCGAAAGGCAATTGATTGATGACTTGGAACGCGTCTTGAAACGCGCGAGTCGACAGGCCAGGTGAGCCAGCCATGTCGTTTGTGATTCGCTGTCTCGATTGCGGCCAGACCGCGCCCTACTTCCCCGCTTCGGCCAACTGCACACACTGTGGCAACGAGTGGCGCGAAGCTGAATATGACTATGACGCGCTGGCCCAAAGTTTGCCCGCCAGCCTCGCCGCCCGTCCATTTGACTTGTGGCGCTATCGCGAACTTCTGCCGATTCGCAACCCGAACCCTTCGCTGAGTCTTGGCGAGGGCGGTACACCGCTGATTCGCGCCATCAATCTGGGCATGATGCTCGGCAACCCCAACATATTTATCAAGGATGAACGTCAGGGGCCGACCGGCTCTTTTAAAGACCGGCAGGCCGCCGTGACAATTGCCGCGCTCAAAGAGGCCGGCATCACCGAAATGGTGGCCGCCTCCACCGGTAACGTGGCTATCGCCTATTCGGCTTATGCGGCGCGCGCGGGGATTAAGCTATGGGCTTTCGTGACCAGCCTCGTTCCTGCGGTGAAAATGCGCGAGATTGCGTTATATGGAAGTCAGGTGATTAAGGTCACCGCATCTTACGACCAAGCCAAACAACTGGCCGCGCAATTCGCACGTCAGCGCGGACTGTATCAAGACATGGGCGCGCGCACGATTACCTCCATTGAGGCGATGAAGACGATTGCCTTCGAGATCAGCGAACAACTCACCGCCCTGCTAGGGCCGCGGACTTCGTCAACAGGCAAGCCAATGTGGCAGACTCCGGATTGGTACATTCAAGCCATCAGCGGTGGCATGGGACCCATCGGCGTTTCAAAAGGATTCCGCGAACTAAAACGGATGGGGCTGACGGAAAATATTCCAGCCTTTGGCCCCATCCAAACTGAAGGATGCGCGCCGATGGTCAACAGTTGGAAGAAGGGCTTGGAGAAGGCCGAACCAGTCACCACGCCGCGCACACACATCGAGACCCTCGCCACCGGCGACCCGGGTCGCGCCTATACATTCTTACGCAACACGGTTAATGAAACCAATGGCGCGTTTGAAAGCGTCACGGACGAAGAAGCCTTTCGCGCCATGCACGTGCTGGCCAAAATGGAGGGCATCTCGGTGGAGCCTGCCGCCGCAGTGGCCGTCGCCGGCTTGATTAAATTAATTCGCAACGGGCAGGTAAAGTCCACTGATGTGGTCGTTGTAAACTGCACCGGCCACACCATGCCCGCCGAACAATCGGTGCTGGGCGAAAACTGGAGCCGCAACATCACCATGCCGGCGCAATCGGCCGAGGGCAAGCCCGAAGACGGCCTACTCGCCGCACTGGCCAGTGTCGCTCCAGACCGCTTCCCGCGCGTGGTGATCGTAGACGACAGTGCCGACTCGCGGCGCTTGATTCGTCGCATCCTGCAATCGCAAGGTGACTATCAAATCCTCGAAGCCCCGAACGGGCAGGAGGGTCTCGAGTTAATTCGTCGCGAATTGCCCGACCTGATCATCCTCGATTTAATGATGCCCGAAATGGACGGCTTCGCGGTGTTAGACGCGCTCAGAGCAACCGCCGAAACTGCCGAGATTCCCGTCATCGTTGCCTCGGCAAAAGAATTAACCGCCGACGAGAAAACACGTTTGGGCGGCCATATTCAGGCGCTCATGCAAAAAGGGGATTTTATGAACGACGAATTTCTGGATGAAGTTCAGGCTTTGATTCAATAGGACTCTCTAGCGCTCATGCAAAAAATTTACCGCGAAGACCGCAAAGGGTGCGAAGTTTTTCGAGGGACGCGAAGGGAATTCTTCGCGTCCCTAATTTATCTTCGCGTTCTTCCCACCTTCGCGGTGAAAATGTATGGCACACAGCAATAGGAAAATTTCGGATAAAACGATGCATACAAATCGTTCTGCGGGGATTCAAGCCGCGCTGGCCTCCGCCTTTCTAATGGGACTTGCTCCGGTCTTTGGCCGACAAGCCATCCTCTCGGGGTTTTCACCGCTCTTGGTCGTCGCGCTACGCACCGGCCTCGCGGCGGGTTGCCTGCTAATTTTAGTGGCCCTATTCAGGCGGAAATTCCTGGTCATCTACCCCATCGGCCTGCTCGGTTGCATTCTCGCCGGTGCAGTGAACGGACTCGGCTCCATTTTTTATTACATGGCCCTCGCGCGCCTGTCGGCCTCGCTCGGGCAAATGTTATATGCGCTCTATCCGTTTTTTTTGGCTGTGTGGTTTCTGCTCGATAAACATCCGCCCAATCGACTGACGGTGATTCGCATGGTGCTGGCCACCCTGGCCATGTTTCTACTTACCAGCGGTGCCGCGGGCGGCGTGGACTTAATCGGGGTCATGCTCATGCTCGCCGGCGGAATGTTGTACGCTCTGCATATCCCCATCAATCAACGCGTTTTATACGACGTGCCCAGCCCCACTGTGACTTTATACACGCTACTAGCCATGAGCGCCGTTGTGATTCCCGCCTACTTAATCATCGACGCCTCGCCCCCCGCCCCCAGCAGCTCGTGGACCTCGGTGCTGAGTCTCACGCTGGTAACCATCCTCTCGCGTCTGGCGCTCTTCGCTGGCGTAAAGCACCTTGGCGGAATGCAAACCGCCCTGCTCGGCCTGGGCGAATTATTGGTCGCAGTGACGTTTGGGCATTTATTGTTGAGCGAAACCCTCACCAGCATACA
>VFKQ01000300.1 GCA_009885445.1 Anaerolineaceae bacterium
ACACGGAGTCCACAGAGATTTTTAAAGGTTTTTCTCCGTGATCTTCCCTGGCACCGCCCGCCAGGGCAGGTGTGTGATCTCTGTGGTAAAAAAGCCTTTAAGAAACAGTCTCTAAGGTGAGTTATTTAAGTGTGCATGCAAACCGTGTCGGAGATTCGGCGTAAAGACTTCGGAAATCTTCCTGGATGCGCCTAAAACGGAGATACATCTTAAAGATTTCCGAAGTTTGAATCGGGTGACACCTTTGCGTGCACACTTTTTATTTAATTGACTGAGCCTCCCCCCTGTGGTATTATGCCCGTCACAATTCCATAGCCCCAATCGGCAACTCTTATCCAGAGAGGCGGAGGGACCGGCCCTGCGATGCCTCGACAACCTGAGTTAGTTTAGATAGTTGGCTGGTTAAGTAGTTGGATGGTTTTCTTGCTTCGGCCAGGAACTATCTAACTATGAAACGAACAAACTACAAAACTAAATTAAGGTGCCAATTCCGACAGAGGACTTCTGGGAGATGAGAGGGCAGCCGCGCTTCGATGCAAATTGCCCTTTCGAGACCCGATGGGCATTTTTTATTTCTAAAGGAGAGCCTTTAAATGAGCACGACTTTCATGACATCCCCCAAACTGATGTTCACATCTGAATCAGTGACCGAGGGCCACCCCGACAAGATCTGCGACCAGATCTCAGACGCCGTGTTGGATGCCTGCCTCGAACAGGATCCGAACTCGCGCGTGGCCTGTGAGACCGCCACCAAAACCGGACTCGTGATGTTGCTGGGCGAGATCACCACCCACGCTTACGTCAACTTTGATGAACTCGTACGACGGGTTGTAAAAGAAATCGGTTACGACAGCAGTGAAAAAGGATTCGACGGTAACACCTGCGCAGTGATTTCTGCCATCGCCAGCCAAAGCGCAGACATCGCCCTCGGCGTGGACCACGCGCTGGAAGATAAAAGCGGTGAAATGACCGACGCGGATATCGAACATGTTGGCGCCGGCGATCAGGGCATGATGTTTGGTTACGCCTGCAACGAAACAGCCACGCTGATGCCCATGCCCATTTACATGGCGCATAAACTTTCACGCAAGCTGAGCGAATTGCGCAAAGATGGCACACTTCCGTGGTTGCGCCCAGACGGCAAAAGCCAGGTGACTGTGGAATATTCGCAAGGCAAACCCAAACGCATTGATACCGTGCTAATCTCCACCCAGCACGCGCCTGAAATTTCACACGCAGAAATTGTTGAACAAATCAGCGAGCATATTATTTACGCCACCCTGCCCGAGGGCATGGTAGACAAAGACCTGAAAGTATTTGTAAACCCCACCGGCCGTTTCGTCATCGGTGGGCCGATGGGCGATGCGGGTCTGACAGGCCGCAAGATCATCGTGGATACTTACGGCGGCATGGGTCGACATGGCGGCGGCGCGTTTAGCGGCAAGGACCCCACAAAAGTGGACCGCTCCGCCGCGTATGCCGCGCGCTGGGTGGCAAAGAATATCGTCGCCGCGGGGCTGGCGGATCGTTGCGAAATTCAAGTGGCGTACGCCATCGGTGTGGCACACCCGCTCTCAGTAAATGTTGAAACGTTCGGGACGGGAAAAATCGCCGACGAGCGAATCGCCCAACTAGTCGAATCACACTTCGACCTCCGGCCGGGTGCCATCATCCGCGACCTGAATCTGCGCCGACCGATTTACCGCAAGACTGCGGCCTATGGTCACTTTGGCCGCGACGATGTGCAATTCCCCTGGGAAAACACAGAGCGCGCCGAGGCTTTACACAAGGCGGCTGGTTTGTAATTTGCTTTTTTAGAATCAAAGACGGCGACCTCAATGAGGTCGCCGTCTTTTTTATTGTCGCCAAGGCACGAAGAACGCCAAGATTCGAAATCGCCGCAATTTTTATTTTTCTGTGGCGCCATAGCCACTTGGCAGTTTGTTTTCGCATAACATTAGAAACACATAATGATATTGGGGAAATCCGCGCATTGCTTGACGCCGTTTAATTCAAAATGGTAAGATGATTGCATGAGATTACGCAGAACCCCCCGCTGGAGCATGAATTACAAACGCACGCACGTTAATTGGTTCCGCATTATTGTGTTGGCGCTTTTGGTCGCCTTTGGTTATTACTTTAACCGCGTCATCGTGCCCACCATCCCGCCGCCGTTCGTGCCCACGCCCACCGCTACCCGCGCGCCCGAGTCTTATGTGGTGGAGGCGCAAGGATTATTTGATCAGGGGAAACTGTTGCAATCGATTGACATGTACAAGCAAGCCATTCAGGCAGACCCCTACAGCGATATTGTCTATGTAGCCATGGCGCGCGTACAGGTCTTCGCCGGTTTGTACGCCGACGCGCAAGATAGCGCGGAGAGGGCCATTCTGCTGAATGCCGATAATTCGCTGGCACACGCTGTGCTGGCCTGGTCACTTGATTTTCAAGGCGAGATTCTGCAAGCAGAAAGCGAAATCAAACGCGCCCTCGAACTGGACCCCAACAACGGGCTGGCCCACGCCTACTACGCGGAGATTCTGGTTGATTCCTATTTAAACGGCGTAGGCCCTTTTGAAAACCTGGCCAAGGCCGCCGAAGAATCACGCGTGGCTCTGGCCCTCTCTCCGGGCACCATCGAGGCACACCGCGCGCGCGGTTATGTTTTGGAAGCCACCGCCAATTACGCCGAGGCGATTGTGGAATTTGAAGCCGCCGTAGCCATCAATGGCAACATCCCCGACTTACATCTCGCGCTCGGGCGCAACTACCGCAACCCTGAAATCGCTGATTACGCCAAAGCCATCGAAGAGTTCACACGCGCCAATTCGCTCAATCCCTCAGACCCCGTCCCCGATCTGGAACTTTCACGCACCTATGTCACCGTGGGCGAATTTGCCAAGGCCGCGCAATACGCCGAGAGCGCGGTCAAAGACGCGCCGACAGATGCCAGCCTGCGCGGCAACTATGGCGCCATCCTGTATTACATTCCAGATTGGACAGAGGCCGCGCGGCAACTGGGTCTGGCCCTGCTCGGCGGACAAAGCGAGGATGGTCAGATCATCGAACCGATTCCGTTCACCACACAATCGCGCGTGCCCGAATACTATTACACATACGCGCTGGCTCTCGCGCGGCTGAGTCGTTGCGGCGAGTCAATTCAAATTGCCAACCTCGTGCTGGGACGTGTGCCCGCAAATGAAATCGCCGTGGCCAACGCCAACGAAGCCATTAAAATCTGCGCCACGCAACCCAGCATTTCGGCCACCGCGCAACTCGCGCCCACACCTACAGGCACCCCAACACCATGAACATTTATCGCCGCCGCGACTTGTTTTATCGCAAGCCGCAAACCAATTTGTATCGTCTCTTCACGCTGATGGTCATGATTCTCGGCGGGGTCTGGTTGTTGCGCCAGATCAACAGCGGAGATATTCAACCGCTCTTCCAACCCACGCCCACGCCCACGCGCGCGCTGGCGTCCTATGTGCTGGAGGGCGACGCCCAATTCATCGCCGGTGACTTGAACAGCGCCATCGCGGCCTATCAGCAGGCCGTGCGCGTTAACCCCAGCGACGCGCAGATCTGGGCCAAGCTGGCGCGGATTCAGACATATTCCTCCAACCTGCTGACGACCGACCCCGAGCGCCTCAAACGCCTGACCGAGGCGCTGGATTCAGCGAACCAAGCCGTGGCCCTCGCCCCAGATGACTCCACTGCCCACGCCATCCGCGCCTTTGTGCTCGACTGGAACGCCAACCCCTCCCTCGTCGGTGACAAGCAGGCCGTGGCCTACCTCACCGAAGCCGAACAAGAAGCCATCACCGCCCTGCGCTTCGACAATCAAAATACACTGGCCCTCGTCTTCTACGCCGAAATCCTCGTTGACCAGCAAAAGTGGACACAGGCCGAATCGAACATTGATCAGGCGCTCCAACGCGAGGACGCAGACCAGCTCATGGACCTGCACCGCGTCTATGCCTATGTACTTGAGACACTCGGTTTATACAATCAGGCGATTCAAGAATACGATAAGGCCATTGCCATCTCGCCAAATCTCACCTTCCTGCACTTACGCGCTGGCGCCAACTACCGCACACTGGCCTTAAAAGCCAACACTCCCGAGGCGGCCAAGCCGCTTTATGATAAGTCGCTGGAATATTTTGACAAGGCCGCCACCATCAACGAGCAATTAGGCATTAAAGACCCCATTCCATATTTGTCTATTGCCAAAACCTACTCCCAAACCGGCGATTTTTTTGCCGCCGCTATCAACGTGCAAAAAGCGATTGACTTCGACCCGGGCAACGCAGATACTTTTGGACAACTGGGCGTGGTCTTTCAAAAGTCGCGCAATTACGAAGGCTCCATTCTCGCGCTAAAGTGCGCCGTGCGCGGATGCACCGCAACCGAGTCTTGTGAAGCGCGCAATGGATGTAGTGAAGGCGACGAAGGCACGGCAGTTGTTGGTCTCGCGCTTTCACCGAACACAGTGGTTTACTATTATGTCTACGGCTCGGTGCTGGCCGCGCTCAGCCGTCCATCACAGAATTATTGCGCCGAGGCGGTGAACGTACTAAATGAAGTGGCCGCCGCTTTCCCCAGTGACGCAGACATCGCCAACATCGTGCAGACGGGCCTGATCATTTGCGCCAGCGTTGGGGTGGATGATTCGCCCCTCGAGGCCACACCCGCCCCCCCGTCCGCACCGGATGCGGGTACGCCCACAGCCTCGGGCTGATTCGATAGCATATCCAAAAGGCTGGAAGGGGCGAAATTCTGAATTCAGAATTCTCCTTGTGTCGGAACTTTGTAAGAGTTTCCCAAACAGGCTTGACGCACCTCTCAAAGACAAGTAATATTCGACTACATTTAGCACTCTATACACCAGAGTGCTAATTCTCATCTACCCAAATTTTCTGGAGGCAAAGTTATGAAACTCTCACTCAAACCCCTCGGTGACCGCATCGTGGTGGAACCCATCGAACAGGAAGAGATCACCGCTGGTGGCATCGTCCTGCCCGAAACTGCCAAAGAGAAGCCCCAACAGGGCAAAGTATTGGCGGCCGGCCCCGGCGCGCGCGATGACGATGGCGAGCGCATTGCCATGGACGTTAAAGTCGGCGACAAGGTGCTCTACGCCAAATATGGCGGCACCGAGTTTAAGATGGACGGCAAGAAACTGCTCATTCTGCGCGAGAGCGATATTCTCGGCACGATCGAATAATTGGAGGACTAAACAATGTCTGCTAAACAAATTGTATTTTCAGAAGAAGCCCGCCGCAAACTTAAGAACGGCATGACCGTGGTAGCCAATGCAGTTTCGGCCACCCTCGGCCCCAAAGGCCGCAACGTGGCCATTGACCGCAAGTTCGGCTCCCCCACCATCACCCACGACGGCGTTTCGGTGGCCAAAGAAATTGAACTCGAAGACCCGTTTGAAAACATGGGCGCGCAACTCTTAAAAGAAGCCGCCCAGAAAACCAACGACATCGCCGGCGACGGCACCACCACTTCGACCGTGTTGGCTTATGCCATCGTCACCGAAGGCTTGAAGGCGCTCGAAGCGGGATACAACCCCATGCTTCTCAAGCGCGGCATCGAACTCGCCACCGAGGCAGTTGTGGCCGAGCTTAAGAAGAACGCCGTCAAAATTGACACCAAGCACGACATCGCCTCTGTGGCCACCAACTCTGCCGCAGACGCTGAAGTGGGCGAACTGATCGCCGGCGTGATGGACAAAGTCGGCAAAGACGGCGTCATCACCGTCGAAGAATCAAAGTCCATGCAGTTTGAGACCGAGTTCGTCGAAGGTATGCAGTTTGACCGCGGCTACATCTCGCCCTACTTCATCACCAACAGCGAGCAAATGGAAGCCCAGATCAGCGACGCTTACGTCTTGATCTACGAAAAGAAAATTTCTGCGGCGCAGGATATTGTGCCCCTGCTCGAAAAACTTGTCCAACTCGGCAAGCGCGAGCTGGTCATCGTCGCTGAAGATGTAGACGGCGAAGCCCTGGCCACCCTCGTGCTCAACAAATTGCGCGGCATGCTCAACGTGCTGGCCATCAAAGCCCCGGGCTTTGGCGACCGCCGCAAGGCCATGCTTCAAGACATCGCCAGCCTCACCGGCGGCACCGTCATCTCTGAAGAGACCGGCCGCAAACTCGAAACCGCCACCGTGCAAGACCTCGGTCGCGCCGAGAAAGTCATCGCGGACAAAGAGAACACCACCATCATCGGCGGCAAAGGCAAGAAGAGCGAAATCGAAGGTCGCATCAAGGAAATCCGCATCGAGATTGACAAGAGCACCAGCGACTACGACAAAGAAAAACTTCAGGAACGTCTGGCCAAGCTCAGCGGCGGAGTAGCCATCATCCGCGTGGGCGCCGCCACCGAAACTGAAATGAAAGAAAAGAAGCACCGCGTCGAAGACGCCCTCTCCGCCGCGCGCGCCGCAGTCGAAGAAGGCATCATCCCAGGCGGCGAAATCTCGCTGATTAACGCCGGAAGCAAGCTCGACAAACTCATCAAGGCCCACGCCGATGACGAGAACGAAGAAATCAAAGTGGGCATCAACATTGTGAAGAAGGCCCTCGAAGCCCCCATTCGCAAACTCGCCTCCAACGCCGGCCAGGATGGCTCCGTCATCATTGACACCGTGCGCCGCACCGCCGCCGAAAAGAAGAACACCAACATCGGCTACAACGTGCTCACCGGCGAATACGTCGACATGATCAAAGCCGGCGTCATCGACCCGGTCAAAGTGGTGCGCGGCGCGCTCGAAAACGCCGCCTCCATCGCCGCCATGATCCTCACCACCGACGTGTTGATCACCGACATGCCCGAGAAAGACAAGCCCGGCCCCGCCATGCCCCCCGGCGGCATGGACTACTAAACCGACCCGCGCATTGCGTAGGGGCACGGCGACGCCGTGCCCCTACTGTTTTAATATATAATTCGACGCATGCCCCCCCAATTAATAAAACAATTCAACGCGATATTTTTGACGCTGGCCCTCAGCCTGCTCTCGGCATGCGCGCTTCCGCTCCGCGCCCCAAGCGGGTCGGCCACACCTGCGACCACGTCTACGCCCGAGCCGCCCACGTCCACACCCGTGCCGGCCGCGGCCACCGTCAACGGCGAGATCATCGCGCTGACGGAATATCAGGCCGAGATTCAACGTTACAAATCTGCGCAAACCGCGCTGGGCAAAACCGTCACAGACGAGGAGGCAGAACGCATCGTGCTCGACGAGTTAATCAGCGAGACGTTACTCGCCCAAGCCGCACGGGCCGACGGTTTGATCGTGACTGAATCCGCCCTGCAGTCCCGCATTGATGCGCTCGTGGCAACCCTCGGCGGCGCGGACAAATTGTCCGCATGGCAATTCGCGCACGGCTACACTGACGAGTCGTTCCGAGTCGCATTAAAACGTTCCGCCGAAGCCGCGTTGATGCGTGACAAAATCATTGCGCAGGTGCCCCTTACTACAGAGCAGGTACATGCCCGCCAGATTCTGTTCTATAATGCGTCTGAAGCGCAAGCTGTGTTGGATGAAATTAACAGCGGCACATCCTTCGATCAACTGGCGCTGTTGTACGACCCCGCTACACGCGGCGAACTGGGCTGGTTCCCACGAGGTTATTTGTTGGAGCCGTCCATTGAAGAAGCGGCTTTCGCTTTGCAACCCGGGCAGGTGAGCGCGGTGATTCAAAGCGGAATCGGCTTTCACATCATCATGGTGGTGGAACGCGGCGACCATGCGCTTTCACCCGATGCGCGATACACCTTGCAACAGTCCGCGCTTCAAAACTGGTTGACCCAACAGCGCGCACAATCACAAATTGTGCTGACGCCCTAACGGAGAGAATTAAATGACAAAAGCATCATCGCGCCGCCCGGCCGCCAAACGATCCACAATTCCCTGGGATACACTGACCATCATCACGCTGGTGATTACCGTCTGCATTGGCGCGTATTTCCTTTTGGTATTTGTAAACCCCAACACACCACTGAATCTCCTTTCAGAAGCGCGCGCGAGTGAAGGCGAGCTACCCACACCAACAATCACGCCAATCGGCCTGTTCGCCACATGGACACCCAGCGCCACCCCGTACATTCCGCCCACCGACACGCCGCGGCCCACATTCACGCCAGTGTTCACGCCAACACTGTTCTCGCTGGTTCCGCCCACCAAAACGCTCAAGCCGACTGCCACGCCCAAAGCGCCCTACACTGCAAAAATTGACTACATCTCCAGCGGCTTATATCGCCCCGAGGCAGGCTGTCTCTCGCTGTGGGTGGCTGGCGTGGTGCTCGATAAAAACAACGCGCATCACGTGGGCCTGCAAGTTTTGCTGGTGGGCACGCTCAACGGCAAGACCGTTAATATCCCGATGATCTCGGGCATCTCGCCGCAACTCTACGGCACTTCGGGCTTCGAGTTCCAACTCGATTCTGCTCCGGTAAATTCGACCGGCACCCTCTATCTGCAACTGCGCGACCAATCGGGCGCGATTCAACTTTCAGAGAATATCTACATCAACACCTTCGCCGACTGCAACAAGAACATGACCTATGCGCGCTTCAAGGAAAGTCCGTAGGCCTAGTTCTGAACTCTGCCGCGAATGTCGCTAATTTCCGCGAATTAGTTTTTAAAAATCCAGCCAACTCGAAAAGCGAGTTGGCTGGATTTTTTATTTTCTGCGGTGCGAGTATTTACACCGCCATATTCCAATGCGCATATTTTTTATTGCGCGCGCGCACAACATCTTCAAACATGTCGCGCAATTTCGTTGTCACCGGCCCCATTACACCTTTGCCGATCAGGCGGTGGTCCACTTTTGTCACGGCGGTCACTTGCGCGGCAGTGCCGGTCATAAAAAATTCTTCACAGATATACACTTCGGTGCGATCAATCGAGCGCTCCACCACCGGCAGGCCCAATTCATTTTTAATTAACTCAATCGCCGAGCGGCGCGTGATGCCTTCCAAAATACTATCTGTGATGGGCGGTGTCACCACCACGCCATCGCGCACCATGAAGACGTTCATGGCCGAGCCTTCAGAGACATGCCCGTTCTTGTCCATCACCAGCGCCTCATCGAAGCCAGCGCGGTTCGCGTCCGTTTTCATCGCGGCGGCACCAGCATACGCGCCGGAGATTTTTCCGCGCGCGGGAATGGTGTTGTCATCCACTCGCCGCCACGATGAAATCGTCACATGCGCGTTGGTGTCGTTCGACACATATTTTTCGTAAGGCATTGTCCATATGGTCAGCTCGTCTTTCAAGTCGTGCAGTTTCACCCCAATGCCCATGTCTGCTTTGTAATACATCGGGCGGATATACACATCGCGCTGGTATCCCTCCGTGCGCAACAACTCTAAAGTCAACTCAATCAAACTCTCTTCATCATAAGTAGACTCCATGCACATCATCTTCGCCGAAGAGAGGAAGCGGTGAAAATGATCCCAGGCACGAAAAACGAAGAGCTTCTTCTGCTCTTCGTTCCAATAACCGCGAATGCCGCCGAACACCGCCGTGCCGTAATTAAACGCATGTGTGGCAACACTGACCTTTGCATCAGCAAAAGGGACGACCTTGCCTTCAAAAAACGCGAAGCGAGCCTGTTCCACAAGGCACCTCCAAATGTATAGAATCGTCTTACACACAAATTATAACCGACTGACTCTGGATTCTGAATCCGACGACTGCCCGCCTCTTTGCCTACGCCCACATCGTCCCGATGCACTTACGGGAAAGCGGGTCGGGCGACGCGACCTTTTCTGCAACTGATGATTTCAATCAGCCGCACATCGAATAAAATGGAAGCATGAAACCAATGCAACAATGGCGACGGGTTGAATTTTCCAAATCCATGTCAGACGTCGAACGTCTGCGCATCATCGCGATACTGGCTGCGCAACCCGCCTCCGCCGCACAAGTGGCGGACAGATTGCACGTCCCCAGCGAAGATGCGCAAAATCATCTAACATTCCTGACGCAAACAGGAATCCTGACGCGGCTTGAAGACAAATACAAATTGAACGATGGTAGGTTGCTGTCACTGGCGCAAAAACAATCTACAAGCGCGCTGAACGATTACATCCCCGCCCCGAATCTAGACTTGAAATCACTTAAAACGCTGGCCGCTTATCTCAATCCCGATGGCACAATTCGACAGATTCCCTCCGCGCCGACGAAGCTCAAACTGCTCTTAATTTATCTGCTTGCCGCCTTCACCCCCGAAGCGGACTACACCGAGAAGGAAGTCAACACCCTCCTGCGCCGATTCCACTTGGACGTGGCCGGTCTGCGGCGAGACTTGATCGAATCGGGGCTGATGGCCCGCGAAAGTGACGGCTCACGTTATTGGCGAAGTCACGGATAAATTTCCCTGCGCTTGCCACCAGGGAGTGCTGGTGGGGGGGACGATGGCGGTGCCTACGTTCACCGTGGCGTCATCTTGGCACAAGCTGGTAGCGCCGTCGCGGAATTCGACGGTGGCGGTGGCGCTCCCGTTGGCGTAACCCGTGGC
>VFKQ01000352.1 GCA_009885445.1 Anaerolineaceae bacterium
ACGGTGGAATTGATCGTGCCAGTGGCCCTCGAGCAGGGCTTGAAATTCGCCATCCGCGAAGGTGGCCTGACCGTCGGCGCCGGCGTCATCACCAAGATTCTTGAGTAGGCCAGACATGACTAAACAGAAAATACGCATCCGCCTTAAGGCTTACGATCATCGTGTGCTCGACCAATCCGCCAAGCGGATTGTTGAGACTGCTGAGCGCTCTGGCGCAAATGTTGTTGGTCCCGTACCCTTGCCAACGAAGCTTGAACGCTTTACAATCAGGCGCTCTGCATTCATTGACAAGGACTCGCATGAACATTTTGAGATTCGCACACATAATCGTTTGATTGATGTGCTTGACCCGGACTCAAAAACGATTGACATGCTCATGCGTTTGAACTTACCTGCGGGTGTGGATATCGAAATAAAAATCTAGTTTTGATTTTTACGTGCCAGGCGCTCAATAAATGCCTGGCGCAAAAAATGTAACAAAACAGCGCAAGAACCTTCTTCTGCGTGGATGCCAACAACCATTCGGCGTCGCGTAAAGAAGATTGACTGCACTGTCTCCGAGATGATGCAGTCTAAGCCCAGACTGACAGTCTCGAACCAAACCTTTGAAGGAGACAACCGATGTTGAAAGGGCTTATTGGAAAGAAGATCGGCATGACCCAGGTCTTCGATGAGCACGGCGTCGCCTATCCGGTGACGATCATCGAAGCTGGGCCATGTTTCGTTACACAAGTCCGTAACCCTGAAAATGAAGGCTATGCCTCCATTCAATTGGGTTTTAGTGAAATTCACCCGAAGCGTTTGACCGGCGGCGAGTTGGGCCACCTGAAGGCGAAAGAATTGCCTCCTCTACGCTTCTTGCGCGAATTCACGTCTAAAGAAACTGAAGTCAAAGTGGGTGACAAGGTGACTGTGGATACATTCACCATTGGTGAGCGTGTAGATGTGATCGGCACCAGCAAAGGCAAGGGATTCGCTGGTGTAGTCAAACGCCACCACTTCCGAGGTGGACCGAAGACCCATGGCGCATCTGATCGCGAACGTGCGCCGGGTTCGAGCGGCGCAACCACAACTCCGGGACGTGTTTATCGCGGCACACGTCGCTCGGGCCATATGGGCACCGAGCGCGTCACTGTGCAAGGTCTCAAGGTTGTGCTCGTGGATGCAGAACGCAACTTGATTGGTTTGCACGGCGCTGTTCCCGGCCCCAAGGGCGGGGTGATTATGATCAAACCGGCGCGCAAGCAGTAGCCGCAAAACTGGAGCAATGGAATGAAAGTAGACGTTTTCAACATGGAAGGCGAAAAAGTGAAGCAGGTAGAATTGCCCGCCGCTCTCTTTGAGGCCAAAATTAATATTGATTTGATGCACCAGGCTTACATGCGCCAACTGGCAAATGCGCGCCTGGGAACGCACAAAACAAAAACTCGCGCCGAAGTTTCTGGCGGTGGACGCAAGCCCTGGAAGCAAAAGGGTACGGGACGCGCCCGTCAGGGATCTACGCGCGCCGTGCAGTGGGTGGGTGGTGGACGAATCCACACACCTCAGCCGCGCAGCTATGCCCAGCAGATGCCGAAGAAAATGCGTCAGGCGGCGATCCGCTCGGCGTTGACGGCCAAGGCCGCAGACGCGGGCGTGATTCTCATCGATGAGATAAAACTGGATTCGGGGCGAACCCGCCTCATGTCCGAAGCTTTGACGCGCTGGGTGGGCAAAGAGACTGCATTGGTGGTACTGGCTGAAAAGAACGAGCAGTATGAATTGGTCATGCGCTCCACAGTCAATTTACCGGATGCCAAAGTCTTATTGAGTGGCTACTTGAATATTCGTGATCTGTTGGGTTACAACAAATTGGTCTTGCCGTTGAAGGCGCTTGATGCGCTGACAGCGCAACTTGGATAGGAGGCGAATCATGACGACTATTTATGATGTGTTGCGCCGTCCGCTGGTTACTGAGAAATCCAATTATCAGTCCAGCAAGTTACAGCAATATACATTTGAGGTTGCGGTAGTTGCGAATCGCACGATGGTAAAAGATGCTATTGAACTGCTGTACGAAGTGACTGTTGAGCGTGTCAACATAGTTAATGTTCCCGCTAAGCGCAGTCGGCGCTCGAAGAGTCGACGCTTGACTGTGCGCAAGCCTGGCTTTAAGAAGGCTATTGTTACACTGGCAGAAGGCCAGACTCTAGGAATATTTGAAGGCGTGCAGTAATGGCAGTCAAAAAATATAAACCCATAACGCCCGGTACACGTGGAATGACGGGCTATACCTTCGAAGAAATCACCAAGTCGAAGCCTGAGCGTTCTTTGTTGCGCGCCCCGCGCCGACACGGAGGCCGTGACTCGTCTGGCCGCATTTCCATTCGTCATCGTGGCGGCGGCGCCAAACACTTTATCCGCATCGTGGACTTCAAGCGCGAGAAGCGCGGCATTCCCGCCAAAGTGGCCGCGATTGAATACGACCCTAATCGAACCGCGCGCCTAGCTCTGCTTTTTTATGCTGACGGCGAGAAGCGCTACATTGTGGCCCCGTTGGATGTGAAAGTGGGCGACATGTTAATGTCTGGCCCAGACGCTGAAATTCGCTCGGGCAACTGCCTGCCGTTGTCAAACATCCCTGTTGGTTCACTGATTCACAACATCGAAATGAAACCAGGCAAAGGCGGCCAGATGGTGCGCACTGCAGGTGGAGCGGCTCAATTGCTGGCCAAGGAAGGCGACTTTGCGCAAGTGCGCATGCCCTCCGGTGAAGTTCGTTTGATCTTGCAAGTGTGCTACGCCACCATGGGCCAGGTCGGTAATTTGGATCACGGCAATATTAAGTTAGGCAAGGCAGGTCGTAATCGCCATAAGGGAATTCGACCTACAGTTCGTGGCTCCGCCATGAGTCCTCGTGACCACCCGCACGGTGGTGGAGAAGGCCGTCAGCCTGTTGGTAAACCCGGTCCGCGTACGCCGTGGGGCAAGCCCGCCCTGGGTTATCGCACTCGTCGTAATAAGCAGACCACCAAGTATGTTGTCCGCCGCAGAAGCAAGTCCAGCCGCTAGGCATAAACAAGGAAAGTAACTATGTCTCGATCATTGAAAAAAGGCCCGTTCATTGAGCCGAAATTGCTCAAGCGAGTGGAAGCCATGAACGCGAAAAATGAAAAGAAGGTGATTCGCACTTGGAGTCGCCCGAGCGTGATTTTCCCGCAGATGGTGGGTCACACCATTGCGGTCCATGATGGACGCCGCCACGTGCCTATTTACATCACTGAAAACATGGTCGGCCACCGTTTAGGTGAGTTCGCCCCAACCCGGACTTTCCGCGGGCACAGCATTAAAGAAGCGGCAGCCCCCTCGGCCTAGGAGCGATGAAACATGACTGATATTCAAGCACACCTGCGCTATTACTCGGCCCCGGCCCAGAAAGTCCGTTTAATCGTGGACTTGGTACGCGGCAAAGGCGCGAACGAAGCGCTCGAAATGTTGCGCTTTGAAACCCAAGGCCCGGCCGAATCGGTGCGTAAACTGCTTTTCTCTGCAGTGGCCAACGCTGAACAAAACTTCGGCGTGAGCCGCGACGATTTGTACGTGGCGAAGATCTCGGCAGACGAGGCGCCCACTCGCAAATGGCGTCGCTTTGGCGCCCGTGGACGCTTCAAACCCGTCCTACGCCGTTCCTCCCACGTAACCGTCATCTTGCGCGAACGCGGTTCATAAAGAAAAGGACTCAAGGAGAAACTATGGGTCGTAAAGTACATCCAGTCGGCATTCGACTTGGCATTAATACCACGTGGCAGGGCCGCTGGTTTGCCGAGGGCACGCAATACCGCCAGCAATTGCATCAGGATATGTCCATTCGTTATCTGCTTTTGGGCGGTATGTCTAAGGGCGGCGTGGCGAAATCGATGGACGCGCGCAGATTGCGCCGTGAATTGCCTGAGGCGATTCAAAATGAGAAGGCCGGCATTTCGCGCGTAGACGTGGAACGTTACCCGGGCAAGACCAAGGTATCCATTCATACAGCCAAGCCGGGTATCCTCATTGGCCGCAAGGGCGAGGGCGTGAAAAAAATCCGCCAGGCACTTGAGACATTAATCGGCAAGAAAGTGGACCTGGATATCAAGGAAATCACTTCTCCCGACACTGATGCTGTGTTGATTGGCAAGAACATTGCGGACCAATTGGAGCGTCGCATTGCATATCGCCGCGCAATGAAGCGCGCGATTCAGCAGGCTATGAAGCAGGGCGCTTTGGGCATCAAGATTGAATGCGCCGGGCGCTTGGGCGGAGCCGAAATGGCGCGTAATGTTGCCTTGCGAGATGGCCGCGTGCCCCTACAGACTTTGCGCGCGAATATGGACTTTGCCCGAACAGAGGCCACCACCACGTATGGACAGATCGGTATCAAGGTCTGGGTTTATAAGGGCGAAACCGCCCCTGAAGTCGAAGAAAAAACTGCAACGACCGAAGGCGTATACGTCAGCGAGTAATCGCCGTCGTTCAAGGAAAAGGTTCTCATTATGTTAATGCCAAAACGTGTTAAATGGCGCAAGCAGATGCGTGGTCGTATGCGAGGCAAGGCCCTGCGTGGGGCTGAAGTCTCCTTCGGCGAATACGGTCTGCAGGCGCTGGAGCCGGGCTGGGTGACAGCGCGGCAGATCGAAGCCGGGCGTCGCGTCATCGTGCGCGAAATGAAACGACGCGGCAAGGTATGGATTCGTATCTTCCCTGCCAAGCCGTACACACACAAGCCACCTGAAACCCGCATGGGCTCTGGTAAAGGCAACGTGGAGTACTACGTGGCCGTAGTCAAACCCGGACGCATGATGTTCGAGATCAGCGGTTTGCCCGAAGAAGCGGCGATTGCCGCTTTGAAGAGTGCGCAATATAAGTTTTCTATTCGCACCAAGATTGTCATTCGCCATGAGAGTGGAGGCTCGCAATGAAAGCCAGTGAGATTCGAGAGATGAAAGCCGAAGAGATTGACATAAAACTGGATGAGGTCCGTGATGAGCTTAAGAACCTGCGCTTTAGCCAGGTAAGCGGCCAGTTGACTGACCAGACCCGTTTCCGTGCCTTGCGCCGCGATATCGCCAGAATGTTGACCATTGTGAATCAGCGCGCAACGGAAGTGAAAGGTAAAGAAGCATGAACAATCGTCGCCGTATCACTGGCCTAGTGACCAGTAACAAGATGACCCGCACCGTGGTGGTGGAGATCAAGCGCACGTTCCGCCATCCGTTGTACAAGAAAGTGATTTACACCAGCAAGCGTGTAAAGGCTCACGACGAAATCGGTTGCCAGATTGGCGATCAGGTGCAGATTGTGGAAAGCCGCCCGCTTTCGCGCGACAAGCGCTGGGTGGTTGAGACCGTCGTCAAGCGCGAGATTCGCACGAAGGACGCTGGCATTGAAGCCACCGCTTCTGCGGATGTTGACAAGGCTACGCTGACGGGTGTGGTTGAAAAACCTGAGACCGAGAAAGAAGGCATGTCATGATCCAGCAAGAGAGTTTTCTAAAGGTGGCTGATAACACCGGCGCCCGCGAAATCCAGGTTATCCATGTTTTGGGCGGTTCGATGCGCCGCTATGGTGCAGTGGGTGATGTGGTGGTGGCGGCGGTCAAATCTGCCGCACCGACCGGCTCGGTCAAGAAGAGTGAAGTGGTGCGCGCCGTTGTGGTGCGTTGCACCAAAGAATGGCGCCGCGAAGACGGATCCTACATCCGTTTTGATGATAATGCGGCGGTCATTCTCGATGCAGATGGCGAGAACCCTAAAGGAACGCGCATCTTTGGACCCGTTGCCCGCGAATTACGCGAAATGGGCTTTATGAAAATCGTTTCGCTGGCTCCAGAAGTTCTCTAGGCCAGCGCGGGAGCGGTCGTATGAATGTGAAGATTAAAAAAGGCGATACCGTTGAGGTAATCAGCGGCAAGTTGGAAGACAAAGGCAAACGCGGCGAGGTGCTTAGCATCCTGCCGTCGGTGCGCCGCATTGTGGTGCAGGGCGTCAACATCCGTACCAAGCATAAGAAACAGGTACAGACCCAGGCCGGGCGCAATATTCAGGCTGGGCGTGTCAAGTTTGAGGCGGCCTTTGATATTTCAAATATCATGTTGGTCTGCCCCAAGTGCAGTGAAACCACCCGTGTCGCTGTTCAACGCGATGAGGCTGGTCCGCACCGGGTTTGCAAGCAGTGCGAATCGGTGATTGATTAATCCGGGTTGGAGCAAACTGATGAATAAAATGCTTGATAAATACCAAAACCAGGTAGTGCCTGCCCTGAAAAAGGCTTTCAACTACAAGAATGTGATGCAAATTCCACGCATCGAAAAAGTGGTTGTGAACATTGGCCTGGGGGAGGCGTTGGAAAACGCCAAGGCCGTCGATTTCGCAGTCACAGATCTGACCGCAATCGCGGGCCAGAAGCCGATTCAGACCAAGGCCAAGAAAAGCATCGCCAACTTCAAGTTGCGCGAAGGCCGCGTGATCGGCACGAAGGTGACCTTGCGCGGATCACGCATGTGGGCCTTCATGGATCGCCTGGTCAACGTGGCCCTGCCGCGCGTGCGCGACTTTCGCGGCATCTCGGCCAATTCGTTTGATGGGCGTGGGAATTACACACTGGGTCTCAAAGACCAGCTGGTTTTCCCCGAGATCGAGTACGACAAAATTGACAAACTCCGCGGCATGGAAGTGACCATTGTCACCACTGCGGATAATGACGACCAGGCACGCGCCATGTTGCAGTTGCTTGGAATGCCGTTCAAAAAGGAAGCATAAGTTATGGCAAAGAAGGCTATGCAGTTTCGTGAACTTCGCCGTCGATATGCAGTGCAGGTGCGCAATCGGTGCAACCATTGCGGCAGGCCGCGTGGATACATGCGCCGATTTGGCTTGTGCCGAATCTGTTTTCGTGAATTTGCGCTTCAGGGCAAGATCCCTGGCGTGACGAAGTCCTCTTGGTAAACGATTGGAGATGACACTATGAATATGACCGACCCAATCGCCGACATGTTGACCCGCATCCGCAACGCGGCCATGGCTGGCCACACCCAAGTGGCGATGCCCAGCTCGAAGATAAAAATGGAAATCGCCAAGATTCTTCGCGAAGAAGGATTCTTGGACGGCTTCGAACTCGTGGAGAGCGAGAAGCCCGGGCAACAGGTGTTGCGTTTGAAACTCAAGTACGTTGGTGAGCGACGCGAGAAGAAACCCGTCATCGCCGGTTTAGAGCGCGTCAGCAAGCCTGGACGTCGCATCTATACACCCAAACAAAACATCCCCTGGGTGCTCTCTGGCCTGGGTGTTGCCATCCTTTCCACGCCCAAGGGCGTGATGACCGGTGTCCGTGCCCGCCAGCTGGGTGTGGGCGGCGAGATTCTGTGCAAAGTCTGGTAAGGCAGGAGGAGCGTTTATTATGTCTCGTGTAGGACGCATTCCCGTCGCAATCCCAAGCGGCGTGCAGGTAAATATTGACGGCTCTCACGTTAAAGTGAAAGGCCCCAAGGGCGAGCTTCAGCGCACATTCTCGTCGCTGATCGGTTTGGCCATGGAAGATGGACAAGTGGCAATTTCGCGCGGTTCAAACCAGCCCTCAGAACGCGCTTTGCATGGCACCACGCGGGCCGTGTTGGCGAACATGATCTCGGGCGTGAGCGCCGGTTTTGTGCGCGTGCTCGAGGTGGAAGGTGTGGGCTACCGCGCTGAGATGAGTGGCAAGAACCTCATGCTGTATGTGGGTTACTCTCATCCTGTTGAAATGCCGCCGCCCGATGGCATCACTTTTGATGTGGACCAGAAGACTCGCCAGATCAAGGTCGCTGGTATTGATAAAGAAGCGGTTGGCCAGATGGCCGCCGATATTCGCAAGGTCCGCCCGCCGGAGCCGTACCACGGCAAAGGCATTCGCTATGTCGGTGAGCGCGTTCGTCGCAAAGCTGGCAAGGCTGGAAAAGGAGCCAAGTAAACCATGGCTGAGAAAAATCGTGCTGATGCGCGCGTTCGTCGTCATGTCCGCGTGCGCAAGAGCCTCGCTGGAACGCCGAGCCGCCCGCGCCTGAATGTCTTCCGCAGTCTGTCGGAGATTTATGCTCAGGTTATTGATGATAAGGCCGGGACGACTCTCGTCTCTGCCTCGAGCATAGATGGTGAATTGCGCGCTGAAATGGCTGGCAAGAGCAAGCTTGAGCAGGCCAAGTTGATTGGCGCGGCTGTGGCCAAACGCGCACAGGTTAAGGGAATCTCATCCGTCGTCTTTGACCGTGGCGGTTTCCTCTACACAGGGCGCGTTAAGGCTTTAGCTGAAGCCGCCCGCGAAGGCGGCCTGCAATTCTAGGCCCCGTTGGAGTAAATTATGGCTGAATATAACAAGAACCCTGAAAAACAGAACTTTGAACAGCAGGATGCCTACGAAGAGCGCGTAATCGAAATTGCGCGTGTGTCCAAAGTGGTGAAGGGCGGACGCCGCTTCCGCTTTCGCGTGACACTCGTCATTGGCGATAAGAAGGGCACAATCGGCATGGGTGTTGGCAAGGCCAATGCGGTGCCGGACGCGATGCGCAAGGCCTCTGAGCGCGCGCGCAAAAACTTGCGCATGGTGACTCTTTCCGGGTTTAGTGTTCCACACGAGACCATCGGCAAAGTCGCTGGGGCGAGGGTACTGCTCAAGCCGGCCTCACCCGGCACGGGCGTGATTGCGGCCGGTGGGGTGCGCGCAGTGCTTGAAGTGGCGGGCGTCCGTGATATCCTGACGAAATCGATGGGCTCAGCCAACGTCTTGAATGTGGTTATGGCCACATTTACCGCGCTGGACCAAATGCGCTCTCCGCAGAAGGAAGCCATCCGCCGCGGCAAGCCCGTGGAAGACCTGCTCCCGTTCTGGGAAAGAAAGAAGCAACATGCCTAACACAATTGCGACTGGTAAAAAATTGCGCGTGACGCTTGTGCGTAGTCCGATTGGTTATAAAAAAGACCAGAGAGCCACTGCGCGCGCGCTTGGCTTGCGCCGTCTCCATCAAACTGTTGAGCATAATGACAACCCCGCTTTGCGCGGGATGTTGAACAAGATCATTCACTTGCTCAAGATCGAAGAGTAGAAACCATGAACCTTAGTGACTTAGTGCCCAACAAAGGCTCGAAGAAAAATCGTAAACGTGTTGGCCGTGGTAGCGCGGGCGGACAGGGTAAGACTGCCGGTCGCGGTACCAAGGGTGACGGCGCGCGCGCAGGCTCGGGCGGACGTTTGTATCGCCAGGGTGGTAACCTGCCGTTTTATCGCCGCCTGCCGTTTATGCGCGGTGAGGGCTTTTCCTCGATTAACCGCGTGAAATATAACGAGGTAAATCTCGACCAATTGGCTGAATCTTTCAAGGCCAATGCTGAAGTGACCCCTGAAGCACTCAATGAAAAGCACCTATTACGTGACATACGCAATCCGGTGGTTGTGCTTGGGCGCGGCGAAATCACAACTGCTCTTAAAGTGCGCGCGCACCGCGTTACCGCGGGCGCGAAAGCCAAGATCGAAGCCGCTGGCGGCTCAGTAGAATTGATCGCCTAAACAGCGAATCAGGAGACTCTCCGAAATGGCTCAAAAGAAAACTACGTCACTTTTGCGGTACCTGCGCCACCTGTGGAACTCAGAGGATATTCGCCGCAAACTGCTGATTACTGTCGCGCTGTTGGCGCTATTCCGCCTGGCGGCTAACATTCCCGCCCCAGGCGTTGACGCTGAAGCGTTAAAGACTTTCCGCGACGCGAACGCTGGATCAGCCGGTTTTCTCGGGATTCTCGATTTGCTATCTGGCGGCACGATTTCGAATTTCTCCCTGCTTTCGATGGGAGTTTATCCATATATTACGGCCCAGATCATTATCCAGTTGTTGATCCCGATCATTCCTGCCCTGCAACGCAAAATGGAAGAAGATCCTCGCGAGGGCCGCAAGTGGATGGAAAAATGGACCTACTATCTGGCGGTGCCGATGGCCATGCTTTCTGCAATTGGCCAGATCAATATCTTCAACTCGCTTGCCTTGCAGGCTTTGAACGTGAAAATTGTCGAGTTTAGCTTTACGCAAGAAGAACTGTGGGTCACATCTCTAACCACCTTGATCGCCATGACAGCAGGCACCATGTTTGCCATCTGGATCGGCGAGTTGATCTCTGAATACGGCATTCGCGGCCAGGGCTTGTCGCTGGTGATATTTGCGGGTATTGTGGCCCAGATGCCGGGGAGCATCATTGGGTTGTTGCAAGACAAAACCAGCGGCTGGATTCTGGTTTTGATTACGCTCGTGCTGATACTTCTCACCATCTATGCCATCGTCTATGTGCAGGCGGGCAGGCGCAATGTTCCGGTGATGTACCCGGGACGGCGCATGGGCAATCGCATGTCTATGCCTGTGAAAGGTACCTTGCCCTTGAACGTGAACATGGCCGGTATGATTCCGCTCATCTTCGCCAGCGCAATTTTGCAGTTCCCGGTGATCGTGTCCAGTTTTTTTGCGCAGCCTGATGCGAGCCCAACCGTTCAAAGCGTTGTAACTTGGATTCAAACCAACCTGGGTACAAATAGTGGTGCGCTTTACTGGTGGCTGTACTTCTTCATGGTGGTCACCTTTACTTTCTTCTATACCACGGTGCTTTTTGACCAGCAGAATTATGGCGAGAACTTGAAGCGACAGGGAGCTCAAATCCCGGGTGTCAACCGCGGCGCTCCTACTCAAAAATACCTCAAGCGTGTACAAAGCTTGATTACCCTGCCGGGCGCGCTGTTCCTTGGCGTGGTTGCCATCATGCCATACTTGATTGGTTTGGGGCTTCAACTCTTCGGCCTTGCCGCAGCCAGCACAACGAACATCTTCCTTGTTTCTTCCTCCGGTCTGTTGATTGTGGTCGGCGTTGTACGCGACACCTTCATGAACATCGAAGCCGAGCTGAAACTGCACGGCTATGAGGATACCCTGCTGGTCAAGTAGGGCGCCATGGCAAAGTTCGTCGTTCTCCTTGGCCCTCCCGGTGTCGGCAAGGGCACACAAGCAAAAATTATCTCGGATCAGACGGGCCTCAAGCACGTCTCCTCGGGTGACTTATTTCGTGAGAACTTGAAGAACAAAACCGCATTGGGCGAACTGGCCCAATCTTACATGACGAAAGGCGACTTGGTCCCCGACGACGTGACCATCGCCATGATTAAAGAGCGCATCACTCGTCTGGACTGTGAAGCGGGCGCCATACTCGACGGTTTTCCCCGCACCCCGGCGCAGGCAGATGCCCTGGCCAACATGCTTAATGAACTCGGTGGCGCGCAAGTGAATTGCGCCCCCTGGATCACGGCCCCAGAGGCAATCTTGATCGAACGCCTCTCTGGCCGTTGGACGTGCCGTGCGAATGGGCATGTCTTTCACGAAACGAACAACCCGCCGAAATCAAAAAGTGTTTGCGATTTCGACGGATCCGAACTTTACCAGCGCGACGATGATAAATCAGACACCGTAGTCCGCCGCATTCAGGTTTACCTGGGACAGACGGCAGTTTTGGCCGATTATTATCGTGCGCGCAAGACGCTCGTCGAAATTGACGGAACACAATCCATTGAGAACGTCAGCGCGGCATTACTTGCCACGTTGAAGCAATAGCATGGACTGGGCCCGCAACATTTCGATTAAGACTCCCGCCGAGATCGCCATCATGCGTGAAGCAGGGCGCATCAATGCTGAAGTCCACGCGACGGTAAAGGCACTTTTACAACCGGGTATTTCCACAGCCGAACTTAACACGGCTGCTGAGAACGTGCTGAGGAAATACGGATGCACATCGCCGTTCAAAGGTTATGGCGAACCACCCTTTCCAACCTCCATCACGGTGAGCATTAATCGCGAACTCGTCCACGGAATTCCACGGGACGATCGCAAGTTGAAGGCCGGAGACATCGTCTCGATAGATTGTGGGACGATCCTCGATGGGTTGGTAGCTGACTCTGCGTTTACCGCTGGGGTGGGTGAAATCTCCCCGAAGGCGCAGGACCTGCTCAAGGTCACCGAAGGCGCGTTGTACGCAGGCATCGAAAAGTTGCGCGCGGGCAATCGCACTGGTGACGTAGGCGCGGCGATACAAAAACACGTCGAGCGCGGCGGATATCACGTCACACGTGAATATACCGGGCACGGCGTGGGGCGGCAGATGCACGAAGGCCCCCAAGTTCCCAATTATGGGAAGCCCGGAAGTGGGACGCTTCTGCGCCAAGGGATGACCATCGCCCTCGAACCGATGGTGCTCGCAGGAACGCGCTCAACTCGCGTCCTGCCGGACCGGTGGACGGTTGTCTCCGCCGACGGGTCATTGACGGCCCACTTTG
This sequence comes from Anaerolineaceae bacterium, assembly GCA_009885445.1. Lineage (GTDB taxonomy): Bacteria > Chloroflexota > Anaerolineae > Anaerolineales > Villigracilaceae > Denitrolinea. The sequence goes on from VFKQ01000352.1 coordinate 12,349, forward strand.
AGCACACTGTGGCCGTCACCTCAGGAGACCCACTCATCCTGACTGTCCTATGAACCCGAGGCTGTTTCCACTGGACGGAACAAAACTGCACGTGTATAATTCAATCTTTGGCAAAATGTAGCAATGAAAAATGCAAGGAGTTCTTGAAAATGAAAGTATCCCCATCAATTCGCAAGCGATGCATCAAATGCAAAGTCGTGCGTCGCAAAGGCAGAGTGTTCATCATCTGCGAAAATCCCAAGCACAAACAGCGACAGGGTTAGGTGTAAATTATGGCTCGTATTGAAGGCGTTGACCTGCCCCGCAACAAGCGGGTAGAAGTAGGCCTGACTTACCTTTTTGGTGTCGGGTTAACTCGTTCTCATGAAGTCCTGTCCGCGACGAAGGTAAATCCTGACACGCGCATCAAGGACTTGACGGAGGCGGAAGTTTCCGCCATCCGCGAGTACGTGAGCAAGCATTTTACGGTGGAGGGTGACCTGCGCCGCGAAGTGCAATTGAACATTAAACGGCTGATCGAAATCGGCTCGTATCGCGGTCTGCGTCATCGCCGCAACCTGCCGGTGCGTGGTCAGCGCACCAAGACCAATGCCCGCGTTCGCAAGGGTTCTAAAAAGACCGTTGCTGGTCGTGGCCGCCGCAAGGGCGGGAAGAAGTAATAGGAGAGAATCTAAATGGCTCAAAGTGTACGTTCCACACGGCGTTCCGCCGGTGCCAAGAAGGGCAAGCGCTCTCTATCGGCAGGTCAGGTGCATGTCTTTGCATCGTTCAACAATACAATTGTCACTGTCACCGACACACAAGGTAACACTGTGGCATGGGGTAGCGCTGGCTCGGCTGGTTTCAAAGGCTCGCGCAAAAGCACGCCCTTCGCCGCCCGCCTGGCCGCAGAACAGGCCATCAAGGTTGCCCAGACTATGGGTATGCAAGAAGTGGACTTGATCATCAAAGGTCCCGGCCCCGGTCGCGAGAATGCAATTCGCGCAGTGCAGGCCGCTGGACTTAAAGTCCGCTCGATTTCCGATATCACTCCAATCCCTCACAACGGATGTCGGCCTCCGAAAAAGCGCCGTGTGTAATCAAGGTATAAGGTAGTTTATGTCCAAAAACATTAGTCCGGTATGTAAAATGTGCCGACGTGAAGGCGAAAAGCTTTTCTTGAAGGGCGAGCGCTGTTTTACTCCCAAGTGCTCCTTCGAGAAACGCTCCTTTGCGCCCGGTATGCACGGCAAGACGGGTAGCCGTAGCACCGCTGGCCGCATGGGCCGCGAATCAGACTTCGCCCGCCAGTTGCGCGCCAAGCAGAAGGCCCGCCGCATCTATGGCATCCTCGAGAAACAATTCCGTGGATACTACGAAACGGCTCTCGGCCACCGCGGTCTGACAGGTCTTAACCTGTTGCAATTGCTCGAAGCGAGACTCGACAACATCGTCTTCCGCCTCGGCTATGCATCCAGCCGCGCGCAGGCCCGTGTGCTCGTCACCCACGGCCACTTTGTCGTAAATGGTCGCCGCATCGACGTTCCCTCCATGATCCTCAAAGAGGGTGACGAAGTTGTACTGCGCGAAAAATCGCGCGGACTGACATACTTCAAGGAACTGCCCGACTTTGCCGAGAAGCGCACCTCGCCCTCATGGCTCGGACGCGACCACAAGCAAATTAGCGGAAAAGTTTCCCGCATGCCCGAACGTGCCGAAATTGACGGCAGTCTTAATGAACAGTTGATCGTTGAGTATTACTCACGACGCTAATTGGCCTGGCTAGGACTGGCCGAATAAAATCGGCCAGAGCCTGCCTGTTCTTAATCAAACAGGGAGAGGTGAACCGTGACAGGTATCACAAGTATGGTTATGCCGAAGATCGAGCGCGAAGCAGAGGCTCGAAATTATGGCAAATTTGTAATCAGCCCGCTTGAGCGTGGCTACGGCGTTACAGTTGGTAACGCTTTGCGCCGCGTTTTGCTGTCCTCTTTAGACGGCGCGGCGGTGACTTCGATTCGCATCGTGGATGTTTTGCACGAGTTTAGCGACATCCCGGGCGTGCGCGAAGACGTCATTCAAGTGACCTTGCAGGTAAAACAACTGCGCATGAAGCTGGACGGCGTTGAGAGCACCCGCATGCATCTCGAAGTGCGCGGCGAAGGGACTGTGACCGCCGCCGATATTCAGTGCCCGCCCGAAGTGGAGATCGTCAACCCCGATCTCTACCTCTTCACCGTGGATGACCGCAAAGCCAAACTCGACATTGAATTCATGGTCGGGCGCGGACGTGGCTACTCGCCCGCCGGTGAACGCTCAGGTCATACGCCCATCGGCGAACTGCCCGTAGACGCGATCTACAGCCCGGTCAAACGCGTCAATTGGGAAGTGGGTTCCGCCCGCGTGGGTCAGAGCACCAACTTCGACAAGCTCACCATGGAAGTCTGGACCGATGGCACCATTTCACCCGAGCGCGCCCTGAGCACTGCCGCGCGCACACTAATTGATCACCTGCGCTTTATTGCCGGCGTCAGCGAAGAAACGCTGACCATTGCCGTCGAAAAAGAAGTTGGCTCCAGCCGACTAACTAGCGAAGTGGCTGAGACACCCGTCGAAGCTCTGGACCTTTCGGTGCGCGTCTTCAACTCGCTCAAGCGCACCGGCATCACCAC
>VFKQ01000010.1 GCA_009885445.1 Anaerolineaceae bacterium
ACGGTGGAATTGATCGTGCCAGTGGCCCTCGAGCAGGGCTTGAAATTCGCCATCCGCGAAGGTGGCCTGACCGTCGGCGCCGGCGTCATCACCAAGATTCTTGAGTAGGATTGAAAGGGTAAAGTCATGGCATCCAAAAAGAAAGATGTGCGTCCGGTAATTACTTTGCAGTGTAGCGAATGCAAAGAGCGTAACTACACTACGGAGAAGAACCGCCGTAATGATCCGAATCGCCTAGAAATGAAGAAGTATTGCCCGCGAGAAAGAAAGCATACACTTCATCGCGAAACGAAGTAGTTTTATTGTTGAGCGGTTTCAAGTAGAGCCGCTCAACTATTTAGGCCAGTAGCTCAATTGGTAGAGCACTCGTCTCCAAAACGAGCGGTTGTGGGTTCAATTCCTGCCTGGCCTGCCTGAGTGCGGACGCCGTCTTTGTGGCGGCGTTTTCACCGTAAGATTTGGCAAGAGGAGAATTCTGTGGCTGATACTACAAAACCAAATGCGATAAGTCGCTACTGGCGTGAGATGAGCGGCGAATTGAGGAAAGTCAATTGGCCCACTTGGTCCGAGGCCAGGCAGTTAACTTTGATTGTTGTGGGTGTGATGGTCGTCATGGCTCTGTATCTGGCCCTTGTGGATAATATTGGAGTCTGGTTAATTGGCTTTGCGCTGGGCAATTAAGCGGCGCAAACTGGCATTGAGGTTGTGATGGATATACAAGAATCGGAAGAACAAATGGATCAGGCACTGGCCGAACCCGCTTCGGCGGCGGCTGTTGACGCGCTAAAAGAGCAGACAGTAGCCGCTCCTGTCAAGTCCGCCTCGACGGGAGAAAACGTGCTCCCGCCCATGTTTGGCGTTCCAGACGATCTCCCTGCTGATGGCGCGCCGGGCTGGTATGTGATTCACTGCTACTCAGGCTATGAAAACAAAGTGCGTCACAATCTAGAACAGCGCATCGAAACCATGGGTATGAAAGATAGAATTCTTGATGTCGTCATTCCCACGCAGGAAGAGATTGAAGTTAAAGAAGGCAAGCGCCGCAAGGTGGAGCGTCACATCTTTCCCGGTTACGTTTTGGTGAACATGGCGCTTTCTGAAGAGTCCTGGTACGTGGTGCGCAACACACCCGGCGTGACGGGCTTTGTGGGTATGGGTAATTCGCCCACACCGCTGCGCCCTGAGGAAGTAAATCAGATCATCAAGCGCATGGAAGCGGATGCGCCGACGGTGAAAGTCACGTTCAAGGTGGGGGAGCGCGTCCGTATTGTTGACGGACCGTTCAACGATTTTCGTGGCAATGTGGCTGAGATTGACATGGAGCGCACCAAGGTGCGGGTCATGGTTAATTTCTTCGGGCGCGAAACGCCTGTGGAATTGGATTTCCTGCAGGTCGAAAAGGCCTAAGCTAGGAAAATTTTTATTAGACGGAACCAGGCCGCAAGTCCGGCCTGAAACGTGGGAGGGCCTCCCAAATGGCCCGCTAAAACCACTGAGGAGTCAGTATGGCAAAGAAACTGAAAGCAATTGTTCGACTGCAGATTGAGGCTGGTAAGGCCAACCCTGCGCCTCCGATTGGCCCGGCTTTGGCTGGCCACGGAATCAACATCATGGCGTTTTGCAAGGAATACAACGCGCGTACGTCGAATCGTTTGGGCGAAGTATTGCCTGCGGAGATTACCGTTTACACGGATAGCTCCTTTACGTTCGTGTTGAAGACCTCGCCTGCCGCAGTCATGTTGCGCAAAGCCGCTGGCGTGCCGAAAGGCTCGGGCGTGCCCAACAAAGACAAGGTTGGCAAGGTGACGCGCAAGCAGGTGCGTGAGATCGCGGAAACAAAAATGAAAGACCTGAACGCGATTGACATTGAGGGTGCCATGAAACAGGTTGAAGGCACCGCCCGCAGTATGGGCATTACGGTAACCGATTAATTTTGTGGGAGGGTTGCCTAAAGCAACCCGCTATTACCACGGAGGAACCCATGACAAAACACGGTAAAAAATATAACGCCGCCGCGGCCAAAGTGAACATTGACCATTTGTACATGCCGCAGGAAGCTGTGGCGCTGGTGCGTGAGACATCCATCACCAAATTTGATTCGACTGTGGAAGTACATATCCGCACCGGTCTGGACCCGCGTCAAGCGGATCAGCAAGTGCGTGACGTGGTCGTACTCCCACACGGACTCGGCAAGATTGTGCGCGTACTCGTCTTTGCAACCGGTGACGGTGCCACTGCGGCCCGCGCCGCTGGCGCAGACTTGGTTGCGGACGATGACGAATCGATGAAGAAGATCGAGGCAGGCCAGCTCGATTTCGACGTGGCTATCGCCACGCCCGATATGATGGGTAAAGTGGGCCGCCTCGGGCGCGTGCTTGGACCTCGCGGTTTGATGCCAAACCCGAAAGCGGGCACCGTCGCCGCTCCCGCTGATTTGGCACGTGCCATTGAACAGGCCAAAGCAGGCCGCGTTGAATTCCGCTTGGACAAGACTGCCAACATCCACGTTTCCATCGGCAAGGCTTCGTTCTCTTCCGAGAAACTGCACGAAAACTTTACTGCGCTGATGGAAGCCCTGCGCAAAGCACGCCCCTCGGGTGCGAAGGGTGTATACTTGAAACGCATCACCGTCGCGAGCACGATGGGTCCCGGTGTCAAAGTGGACCCGAACGCGGCGCTCTCTATGGAGGAAGGCGAATAGAATTTTATTCGCTTACTTAAAACAAGCCACTTCGCCAAAGAAGGCAGGTGTTCTACGGTGGGTCTCGACCTTCCTGCGGAACTTAATCCCCTGCTCAGGTGGAGACTGACTGCAAAACGCAACCTCTCGGGGTTGTTCCGCTTCGCGGCATCCCATTCGGGATGATGCAAAAAGTCTTTGCCTCGCGCAGCGGGTGGCAAAGATTTTTTGTTGAAAGGAGGTAATTGTCCTTTGGCTCTATCAAAAGAACGTAAGGAAGAAGTGCTGGCCGTGTACGAAGACTGGGTAAAACGCAGTCAGGCCATGTTGTTGATGGAATATAGTGGCGCGAAAATGAAAGACATCGACACAATTCGTGCCAAGGTCCGCGATGCGGGCGGTGAATTTCACATTGTGAAGAACACGCTCGTGAAACGCGTACTCGAAGCGAACGGAATGAGTATGCCTGCGAGCATGCTCGAAAAAAGCACCGCCATTTCGTTCGCATTTGGCGATGTCGCGGCGACCGCAAAAGCGCTGACTGAAGCTACGAAAGGCATGGAGTTTGCCAAGCTCAAAGGCGGATTCATGGCCGGTCAGGCCCTGAGTGCGCTTCAAGTGAAGGCGCTTGCAGAACTGCCGCCACTGCCCGTCACGCGCGCTCGTTTGCTCGGCGTCTTGCAGGCCCCGGCTGGCAAGCTGGTTCGCACGATTGCAGAACCCGCGCGCTCTCTGGCCGCAGTGTTCAAAGCGTATTCCGAAACACCCGCCGCGGCTTAACGTCGTGAAGGCGACGCAAGTCGCGAACCATCAAAAACAATTACAAGCAAGGAGTTTGTAAACAATGTCTGCTAATCTTGAAAAATTGGTTGAATCCCTCAGCGAGTTGACTGTGCTCGAGGCCGCTGATCTCGTGAAACTGCTCGAAGGAAAATGGGGTGTCTCTGCCGCCGCTCCCGTGGCCATGGCCATGGCTGGCGGAATGGCCGCCGCTGAGCCCGTGGAAGAGAAGACCGAGTTCGACGTGGTCATCAAAGACGCTGGCCCCAAGAAGATCGAAGTCATCAAGGTCATTCGTCAACTGACGAACCTCGGCCTCGGCGAAGCGAAGACCCT
>VFKQ01000191.1 GCA_009885445.1 Anaerolineaceae bacterium
CCTGTTGGATTATTTGAGAGCCGTTCGCGTCCTGTGCTGTGCAGACGCCTGTCTGGAAAGACTCAACCGCACAAAGAGTCCGATCTTTAGCGCTACTGCCGCATTCAAAAAGGCGACTGATGAATTATTAGAAACGGCTGATCCTTACGATCTTGAATCTATCAAATAATGACCGGCTGAATTGTTCCTCATTCGTTCCTCAAAAACAAATACCCGCACCTTAACAACTGAATCGATCATATCTACATCCCTCTCCCCCAGTACGCGCCACTACTCCTTCGGAATCCCCACAAAAATATTCCCGTCCCTCACCTGCACGGGGTACGCGGGGATGTCCACCACTGCAGGCAATTGACGGGAGGCAAAAGTATCCTACGCGTTATAATCAAAGCGGAGGCAGAAATGACCATTCAACTAAACGTAAACTCCGAACTGGAACGCCAGCTAAAGAAGGCCGCGAGTCAAATGGGACTGACACCCGATACCTACATCATGCGCCTGTTACAAAATGATTTGCAAAGCCATGCCGAGCCTACGCGCTTATCCGCTGAGGAAAGTACCTTACTGAAACAGATTAATGCCAGCCTTTCCACAATTGAATGGGAAGGTTACCGCGCCCTGCTGGCCAAACGGGATGCGCAAGCGCTGAACGCACAGGAGCAGGCGGAACTGGTTGCGCTTTCGGATGAAATTGAGCAGGCCAACGTGCAGCGCATGAAAGCGGTGGCTGAACTGGCGCGCCTGCGCAAGACCACCGTCCCTGCACTGGTGGAAACGTTAGGTATATCTCCTGCCCATGCCTGAACCGCGTATTTCAGCGCGTCAACGCGCCCGCGTGGTGGAGCGCGCCAAAGGCTGTTGCGAATATTGCCAATCGCAGGAACAGTATTCCCCCGACCCTTTCTCGGTTGAGCATATCATTCCGCTTTCCAAAGGTGGCGCAAATGATTTGAGTAATCTCGCCTTTGCCTGTCAGGGATGCAATAATCGCAAATACACCAGCGTCGAAGCCTTTGACCCGCTCAGCCAATCCACTGTCCCGCTCTTTCATCCACGCCAGCACAGCTGGGCGGAGTATTTTGCCTGGAGCGATGACAGCACACTCATCTTGGGATTAGCCCCGATCGGGCGAGCCGCTATCGAAAAACTTCAATTGAATCGTTCCGGGCTTGTCAACCTGCGCCGCATTTTATTCGAAGCGGGCGAACATCCACCCCTCTGACGCTAAAATAAAACCATCTCACTTGCACACAAAACCAAAAGTCCCCGCCAGATCACGACAGGGACTTTTCCTATTCTCTATTCTCTATCCACTAATTTCCCTCTCCCCCCCACGCGCCGCTTACTCTTTCGGAATCCCCACAAAAATATTACCATCCCTCACCTGCACCGGATATGCGGGGATGTCCACAACTGCGGGGGTTTGCACGGCTTTCCCCGTTTGCACGTCAAACTCGCCGCCGTGGCGCGGACAGACAATGTTGAGTCCCTCTAAATCTCCGTCCCCGAGCGGACCGTCGTCGTGCGTGCAAATATCACGGATGGCGAAAAACTGTCCGGCGATGTTGAAGATGACGATGGGCTTGTCACCCACCTCCACAAAGAGACGTTCGCCATTTGGCAATTCGGATACAGGCGCGATTTCAGAGTATTCAATTTTTGATTCGTCGAAGGTTGTGTAATTAAACATGGTTATTATTTTCGTAGGGACACGGCGGCGCCGTGTCCCTACGACATTATCATTCCACCAACTCGTCGCTGGCTTCGCCCAATCCATACACGCCCGCCTTCAAAACTTTCAGCGAGAGCAACGCGCACTTCAAGCGCACAGGCCCCAACTCAATGCCCAACATCTCAAGAATAGAATCTTTGTTGAGCTTCTTCACTTCTTCGAGCGGCTTGCCGATGATCGACTCGACCAACAAATCCGCGGAGGCCTGCGAGATGGCACAGCCGTGACCGTCGAAGCGCGCGTCCGCCACATTGCCCGAGTCGTCCACGCGCAGATCAATCTGAATGTGGTCGCCGCACAGCGGATTGTTGTCCGCGAAGGAAATATCGTGTGGGTCGAGTTTGCCGCGATAGGAGGGATTCTTGTAATGCTCAATGATGACTTCACGATACATGTCGTCCATTACGCAAACACTTCCTTCACTTTGTAAATGCCGTTCACCAACAAGTCCACTTCTGCTTTTGTATTATATAAATAGAACGACGCGCGGCTTGTGGATTGGATGCCAAATTTTTCGTGCAAGGGTTGCGCGCAATGATGACCGGCGCGAATTGCGATTCCGTCTTTATCCAAAATCTGCGCGACGTCATGTGGATGCACGCCCTCCAGAGTGAACGCGGCGACTCCGCCCTTGTGGCGGGCCGGCGGGCCGAAAACTTTTACACCCGGAATTTCCTCCAGCCGTTCGAGCGCGTACTCGGTGATCTCATGCTCGTGCGCCGCGATATTGTCCATGCCGATGGCGGACAAATAATCCACTGCCGCGCCGAAACCGACTGCCTCGGCGATGGCGGGCGTGCCCGCTTCAAATTTGTGCGGAAGCGTGTTTGGGCGAAAGGAGCGCAGATGCACTTCCTTGATCATGTCGCCGCCACCGAGGAAGGGCGGCATAGACTCAAGTAATTCTGCTTTTCCATACAACGCGCCGATGCCCGTTGGACCGCACATCTTATGCGCGGAAAAAGCGAGAAAATCTGCGTCAAGTTCCTGCACGTCCACTTTCAAATGCGGCACGGATTGCGCCGCGTCCACGAGGGTCACTGCGCCCGCTTCATGCGCCATGCGGATAATCTCGGCGGCCGGATTAACCGTCCCGAGTACATTAGACATTTGGGTAAAAGCAACCAGCTTCGGGGTCCGCTTAAGCAACGCGCGATAGGCGTCGAGGTCCAGCAGGCCGTCCATCGTCACTGGAATGAAATCCAATTCGATGCCGCGTTCCGCCGCCAGCATGTGCCACGGCACGAGATTGGAGTGATGCTCCATCTCGGTTAACACCACCAGATCGCCCGCCTTAAGATTTGCGCGCGCCCACGAATACGCCACAAGATTAATTGACTCGGTTGTGTTGCGCGTGTAAATAATTTGTCGCGCTGAGGCGGCGTTGATAAATTTTGCGATCTTGCCGCGCGCATCCTCATACAACGCCGTGGCTTCCTCGGCCAATGTATGCACGCCGCGATGAATGTTGGCGTTGCTCTGGCGATAAAAATCATTCATCGCCTCAATCACTGCCAGCGGCTTCTGCGAAGTAGCCGTCGAATCCAAATACGTCACACGCACGCCAGCGCGCGTCTCACGTTCAAGGATTGGAAAATCTTTACGCAGTGCTAAAACATTCAAAGCCATTTACGTGTTTACCTGTCTACTCTAGGATGTGTATGCAAATTCAAGGTTGTGGTCTCGATATGGATTTTGCGGTGGTCGAGTAGGCGTACTTTGCCGTATCGAGACCCCGCAAAATCCTACTCGACCACCTTGCAAGCTGTTTTGCAATCAGGCCCTAATAATCCGGAATAACCATTTCTTTCACGATCTTCTTCACGCCAAACGGGCGAATATGCTCCGACATCAGCGGGTACCACAAGATGCGGTCCGGCACCATCCAGCCATCGGTGAGATAAACATTCGAGCGAAATTGCACCGCCACCATTTTGTGATCCACCTGCACCACAATGCCTTTGACCCAACCGCGAATGCGTTCGCTATTTTTTTCGTGGTCGCAAAAAACCTCCACATGGTCACCCACTTCAAAAGCATGTTCAATGCCGGGCGCTTTCATGTAGGCATATTTTTGCACGCTACTGCGCGCCACGCGCGCGCGACTGCGCTCCGGCGGACGCGAGGAAGGCGCACCGCGCTTGGCGCTTGATTTTGCACCCGGTCGTGCGCCGGCGCGCGCTGGCTTGGCCGTTGGACGCGCCACAGGGCGCACTTCCAATCGCGGCAATGCGCTCAGCGCCGCGCGCGTGGCGCTGACGACAGGAGTCGTCACGCTTTTAATGGGCGCCGCTTTTTTCACCACCGGCTTCGATTTCGCCTTCGCTTGCACCGGCTTCTTCACAACCGTTTTAACCGGCGCAGATTTCTTCTTCGCGGGCTGGGTTGCTTTTGCTTTTGATTTCGATTTCGATTTGGACTTGGACTTGGATTTTGTTATCATGTTTCCTCACACAGATTCACGCACCTGAGGCGCGTGACCAAACTATTTATTCGCTTCGTGCCGCGTGTGGAGCGGATGGCCGCTCCGAAATTCTTTATCTAAGCAGACGGCTTTGCAGCCTGCTTGTCAATGTAACTCTGTAATTGCGTCGCAAATTTCTTGCGCAAAAAAGATTGAAACAGCGGAAACCAGCCAAACAATTTCCCGCGCAGGCCAATCGCCATGCCAGACCACTTCCACATGTCAAATACATCGGTGTGCTTGACGATTTTTCCCGCACTGAAAACAAAGCTGGCCTGAATGACATTATGCACGCGACGCTTTGTCATGCCGAAAGTGTAACGCGCCTCCCACCTGGCAGACCCAGTCGCATCGTCCGCGTGGATGTCGCGGGCACGAATCTCAAGGTCGGCGGCGCGAGAGCACAACATGCGCCACATCGCGAAGAGACGCGGCCCTTCGAGTTGGCCAAATGCTGGGTCGCTAAAACCCGCCTCGGGGTGATACGAAGCGACCATGCGCTCGGCGTCGCGGCGCTGAAACGCGTCGTAAAAATCCGCAATCAGTTTTTCATTGGGATGCATAAAATTTACCTGACACTATTCGCCCATCTTGGCGACGATGTAACTCTGAAAGCGTTCGCGCACACCCTCAAACGGGATGCGCTGAAAGATCGGGTCGAAGAAACCTTCGACAACAATTTTTTCGGCTTCAGCCTGCGGAATGCCGCGCGACTTTAGATAGAAGAGTGGTTCCTGCTCCATCTTACCCACCGTCGCGCCGTGCGTGCAACGGACATCGTCGGCGAGAATCTCAAGGCCGGGAATCGAGTCTGCGCGGGCTTGGTCGCTGAGCACAAGGTTTCGGTTGGCCTGATAGCCGTCAGTTTTCTGCGCATCTTTGGCCACGTAGATCATGCCCTGCCACACCGAGCGACTCTTACCTTTGAGTGCTCCCTTGAATAACAAGTCGCTCGTGGTGTGCGGCGCGAGGTGATTCTGTTGCGTGTCGTGGTCGAGGTGCTGATTGCCGTCTGTAAAGTAAAAACCAGACATGCGTCCCTGCGCGCCTTCGCCGGCCAAGTCCAACTCGGAGAAATTTTTCGTCAGGCGCGAGCCAATCGCGCCAAAGATCCAATCTAGATTCGCGCCGCGTCCCACCCGAGCGCGCTCGTGCGAAAAATTCCACACATTGCGGCCCCACGATTGCAGTTCCACAAAGCGAAAATTCGCGCCATCTTCGACGATGATCTCAACGATTCCAGCGTGCATGGCCGGAGCAGATTCTTCCGGCGAAGCTGATTCGTGGACGTAAGTCACACTCGCGCCCTGCTCCACTAAAACTAATAAGTGCGAAACGTGCGCGAGGTTCGCGCCCGCGCCCCACAACACGCTATGCAAAGGCTCGTCCACTTGCACATTTTTCGGCACGTAAAGGAAGACGCCGTTCTGCGCAAACGCGCCCGTCAGCGCGGCGAACTTGCCTTCATCTTCTTTGACGACCTGCCCGATGACCTTCTTCAACAATTCAGGATATTTTTCCTGCGCGGTTTTCAAATCAGTGAAGACGACACCCTTCGCGCTGAGGGCGGGATTAAGCTCCACCTTCGAGCCGCCCGGGAGCAGGACAATTTGTCCGCCATGCGCCTCGCCGACGAGGGGTTTGAGCAATTCGTCGGGGACGGGCGCGAGGTCGAGATATGCGTCAGCGGCGGGGAATTTGAAATCGCCAGCGGGCATGTTGTGAATGTCGGTGCGACGCCAGGCTTCGAGAGTCGTGTCGGGGAGAGTCTGCTTCTGAAACGCGGACCAGGCCGAGGCGCGGTAAGAGGCGAGGCCGTTGCTTGAAGCGGGTACGTCCGCCTGGGTGAATGAAAAATCTTTGGGGGCAGAGTCGCTTCGGCGAGTCCTTGAGACAGTAACTTTTGGTTTTTCCTGCATTTATTTTTCCGTTTGAAAGTTGGCAGGTTTGAATGTTGAAACGTTCAAACCTGCGAACGTGATAACTTGTTAACCGATGGAACCTTCCATTTGTAATGCGATCAAGCGATTCATTTCGACCGCGTATTCCATGGGCAGTTCTTTGATCAGCGGCTCGATAAAACCCGAGACGACCATCGTGGTGGCGTCGCCCTGGCTGATGCCGCGCGACATGAGATAGAAAAGTTGCTCCTCGCCCACCTTGCTGACCGAGGCCTCGTGACCGATGTTGACATCGTCTTCGTCAATTTCAATGGAGGGATACGTGTCGGAGCGCGACTTGGGGTCAAGCAGAAGCGCGTCGCAGACCACGTTGGACTTGACGCCCTTCGCGCCTTTGTACACTTTGACCATGCCGCGATACGAGGCGCGTCCGCCGCCCTTGCTGATGGACTTGGATGTAATTTTGCTGGTGGTGTTGGGCGCAAAGTGATACATCTTCGAGCCCGCATCTTGAATTTGGCCCGTGCCCGCGAAAGCCATCGAAAGCATTTCGCCGCGCGCGCCGGGTTCCATCAAATAGCAGGACGGATATTTCATCGTCACTTTCGAGCCGATGTTCGCGTCAACCCATTCGTGGGAGGCATTCTCAAAAACTTTCGCGCGTTGTGTGACAAGGTTGTAAACGTTCGTGCTCCAATTTTGAATCGTGGAGTAACGCGAGCGCGCATTTTTCTTGACGATGATTTCGATCACGCCCGAGTGGAACGAGTCGGTGGTGTATTGAGGCGCCGTGCAGCCCTCGACATAATGCACCGACGCGCCCTCGTCCACGATGATCAGCGTGCGTTCGAATTGACCGAGGTTGGCCATGTTCAAACGGAAGTAAGCCTGCAGAGGCAAGTCCACCGTCACGCCTTTGGGCACGTAGACGAAGGATCCGCCCGACCAAACCGCAGAGTTGAGCGCGGCGAATTTATTATCCTCAGGTGGAATGACGGTGCCAAAATATTCGCGGAACAAATCGGGGTATTGTTTCAGGCCGTCTTCGATGCTCAGGAAGATGACGCCCTGCTTTTCGAGATGCTCTTGAATCGAGTGATAGACCATCTCCGATTCGTATTGCGCGCCCACACCGGCCAGGAATTTGCGCTCGGCTTCGGGGATGCCCAACTTGTCAAAAGTTTTCTTAATGTCGTCAGGGACGTCGTCCCAGGATTTTTCGCTTTTCTCGGTGGGCTTCACATAGTAAAAAATATTGTCGAAGTCCAGCTCTGAAATATCTGGCCCCCAATTGGGCATGGGTCGCGCCAGATAATGCTCCAGCGCCTTGAGGCGGAAGTCGAGCATCCATTGTGGCTCCTGCTTCATGCGAGAAATATTTTCGACGACCGCGCGCGAAAGTCCGCGCTCAGATTTGTACGCGTATTTATCATCGGGGTCGTGGAACCCGTATTTATATTGGCCGATATCTTCGAGAATTTTTGTATCGTCAGTCATGGTAATCTCCAGTGATAAGAGAGTAGTGATAAGAGAGTAGTGATAAGAGAGTAGTGAGTAGAGAGAAATCTGACTATTCACTATTCATCTTCATTAGGCAGGTTCTTCATGCTTCTCGCGCACCCAGTCGTAGCCCTGGTCTTCAAGGTGCAAGGCCAGCTC
>VFKQ01000057.1 GCA_009885445.1 Anaerolineaceae bacterium
ACACGTTCACCAGCCAGGCCGTCAGCAGGGCCAGGGCCAATAAAAGCAGAACCAGCCCCACGGTCCGCGTGAGACCGGCGGCGAGCACCTGCCGTCCGTGCTGACGATGCAGGGCCGTGCCGGCGTCCAGTTCGCGCTGGTTGGCGGGTTCGAGTCCCTGCTTGCGATACCACCAGGCGCGGCGGCAATATAAGTAAGCGCCAATTTCGGAGGCACGAATAGTTTTCATGCGGTCATTCTACCAAATCCATTCGGCAAAATGCGCATAATTATTTTATAATCAGCATGAACAGGGCCGGTAAAATGTTGGACGATAGGGCAATAAAATCTCTGCGTGGCAAGGAGGCTGTCTATCGAACGATGATAAGCTCGTTTCAATTTCCGGTAATTCCATAATTCCAGTTAATTCAATGAGGAGAACCTTATGCGCGCATTTAGATTTTTAGCCCCCGTGATCGTTGTCATTGCGCTGGTGTTAAGCGCCTGCGGCGGCGGCGGCTCGAACAGCAACAAAAAAGTTGCCACCATGATTTTCACGCAAGAGCCCGACACACTCAGCGCCATGTACACCAACATGTACTTCTCGCTGATTCTGCATCAGGTGTTGAACGTGTGGGCCTGGCAATATGACGACCAGAACATCCCCTACCCCGTGCTGGTCAGCGAAATGCCCAGCGCTGATAACGGCGGCATTTCTGCAGACGGAAAAACAATTACGTTGCATTTGCGCGATGACATTGTCTGGTCCGACGGCGAGCCGATTACATCGAAAGACTTCATGTTCACTTATGAAATGAACGTTGATGTGAAGAACACGGTTTCCACCCAGTATCCCTACGACCAACTGGCCGGCGTCGAAACCCCCGATGAGCGCACGGTAGTGATGAACTTCGCCGAACCGTTTGCGCCGTGGCTTTCCTTCTGGAAGAGCCTGCTACCTGAGCATGTGCTCGCGCCCGTTTTCGAATCTGCTGGCACGCTCGATGGCGCCGCGTGGAACAACGCGCCCACCGTCAGCGCGGGCCCGTTCGTATTCGCCGAATGGCAATCCGGCTCGTTCCTGCGTTTCGTGCGCAATGACAATTGGTGGGGCGAACCCGCCAAAGTGGACGAGATCTTCATCCGCATTGTGCCCGACGACGCTTCGCAAGTGGCCGCGCTTCAAGCGGGTGACGCCGACCTGGGCATCTTCATCGCCTATCCCGACGTGCCCGCCCTCGAAGAGGCCGGGTTAAGCATCGTCAGCGTGGCCTCGGGGTATTCTGAGGGCTGGTACATCAACCTCAACCCTGAGACGACACATCCCGCGCTGTTAGATGTGAATGTCCGTCAGGCCATCGCCCACGCCCTCGACCGCGAAAAAATCTCCGCCGACCTGCTACTCGGCAAAACCAAACCCGGCGCCAGCCTGTGGGACAACTCTCCATACGTGGACCCCTCGTTGAAGCCTTATGAGTTCAACCAGCAAAAGGCCAAAGACATGCTCGACGCCGCCGGCTGGATCGACAGCAACGGCGATGGCACACGTGACCGAGACGGAGTCGAACTTGTGCTCAACTACGGCAGCACCACAAAAGAAGTACGCCAGTCGATGCAGGCCATCGCTCAGCAAATGCTCGCAGACGTTGGCATCGGCACCGAGCTGTTCAACTACGACAGCGACATCTTCTTCGCCTCCTACGGCGACGACGGCCCCACTTATAACGGCGACCTCGACATCTACGAGTGGTCTGATGTGCCCACGGGCTTCCCCGACCCCGACATCTCCTACTGGCTGTGCGACCAGATCCCCAGCGACGAAAGTCCGGATGGTCTGAACTCACAATTCATTTGCGACGAGGAGCTTGACCGCCTCTTCCAACTGCAAGCCTCCCAGGTGGACTTCAACGCGCGCGTGGAGACCCTGCACAAGATCACAAAAATCATGTACGACGAAGTTTATTGGCTGAGCATCTGGCTTGACCCCGACATTTGGGCAGTCGGCGCGCGCTTGAGCAACGTCAAACTCTCCGGCGTGACCCCGTTCTACAACGTGGCCGAATGGGACGTTAAGTAACCCACTTCGCTTTCGTAATCGAGGGGTCGCAGGCTCAGATGAGTCTGTGACCCCTCGAATGTTTTAAATCCCCCGTCACTGCTCCGCCAACCTAATTGTTAGACATCTTGTAAAAGTAGTTGCGAGAGAAAGTAATACAAATGCTTTAGCCACAGATTACACGGATTGCCACGGATTTTTGAATAAATCTGTTTAATCCGTGGCAAAAAAGAACTTATGTAAGAGGTCTATTGGCGGATGGATTTTTTATATCTGCCTAGTCTGTGTGTTCGGTCATGGCTCTATTCTCTATTCTCTATTCGCTTATTTCTTACGCCCAACTCTCCAGCGTCTCTTTGACCTTCATCAGGAAATTATCCGCAGAGGCGCCGTCGAGGATGCGATGGTCGAAGACGAAAGAGAGATACACCATCGGGCGGATGGCGATGGCGTCCTCCACGACAATGACGCGCTTCTGCATCATGCCCACGCCGAGGATTCCGCATTGCGGTTGGTTGATGACTGGGAAGGCGAACAGCGACCCGCTGATGCCGTGATTCGTCAGCGTGAACGTCCCGCCCTTCACTTCATCAGGCTGGAGCTTTCGTCCACGGGCGCGGGTTGCGAGATCGTTCACCGAGCGCGCCATGGCCAGCAGTGACAAATTGTCCGCGCCCTTGATGACCGGCACGATCAGTCCGTCTTCGCCGAGCGAGGTGGCCATGCCGAGATTGACGGCTTTGTGCACGAGCACGCCTTCATCAGACCATGAAGAATTTACAATTGGGTAGGCCTTGAGTCCTGCGACCATCGCCATCATGAAATACGCGGTAAAGGTGAGATTGACTCCGTCACGCGAAAATATTTCTTTGTTGGCGGCGCGGTGCTTACTGACGCGACTCATGTCCGCTTCCATCACGGTCAACACGTGCGGCGAGGTGCGCTTCGACATGACCATGTGTTCCGCGATGGATTTGCGGATGTTGGTGTGTTTGATAACCGTATCAAGTGTTCCAGTTCCAGGTGTCACGTGGAGAGTCTGCGGCTGGGGACTGCTAACAACTCTCTGCTGACCACTGCCTACGAAGTTCATAACATCGTTTTTGGTGATGCGTCCGTTGAGTCCAGTGCCCGCGACTTGTGATAAGTTCACACCGTGTTCTGCGGCCATCTTTGCAACGACGGGGGAGATGAAGCCGAGGTCGCGGTTGGCAGGTTGAAGGTTTAAGGTTGCAGGTTGTGGTGCGGACACAGGCACGCTCGATGGCTTGACACTTGACACCGGAGCACTCGACACCGAAACACTCTCTCCCACAGCCCCAATGACCGCCAGCAATTCGCCCACCTTCGCGACAACGCCTTCCTGCATCTCGATTTTGAGAATCACGCCCGAAGCCGGCGCGGGGATTTCCGTGTCCACTTTGTCGGTGTTCACTTCGAGGAGCGGCTCGAGTTCCTTCACCGAGTCGCCGACCCGCTTCAGCCATTTTGTAACGGTCACTTCATCCACACCTTCGCCAAGGCGGGGGACTAAAACTTTTGTTGCCATAAATTCTCCTTCTTTTTTCAAACACGAAGGGCACAAAGTACACAAAGGTTTTTCCTTCGTGACCTTAGTGTCCTTTGTGTTTAAAGAATCTTTGGGTAACGCTCAGGATCAACTTCATTCATCATTTCATACACCGCGTCAAACATCGTCTCCGCGTTGGGCTTGGACCAGTAATCGCCGTCGGAGCCATACGCCGGGCGGTGGGATTTGCCGGGGAGAGTCCGCGCGGGGGAATCTAAATGATAGTAGCCGCCTTGCTTTTC
>VFKQ01000157.1 GCA_009885445.1 Anaerolineaceae bacterium
AAATCTATTCGGGCGCAAAGGCCGCCCAGCGCCCCATCTACGACGCGCTGATGAAGCACATCAACAAGTTCGGTGAGTTTGAGACTCTGCCAAAAAAAGGGTACGTGAGTCTGCGCCGCAAAAAACAATTTGCCATGCTCGGCCCCAAAACGAACACACGCTTTGAAGTGGGCATCAACGCCAAAGGCTTTAAGAAAAACACGCGCCTGACCGAACAACCAGCGGGAAGCATGTGCAACTATGTCGTGCCGCTCAGCGACGCAAAAGAAGTGGACGCTGAATTAATCGCGTGGATTAAATCCGCTTATGAAATCGCGGGCTAGGCCGTGAGCAAAACCATTCAACAGGATATTTTCGCCGCCGAGCTTTTGAACATCCTCGACGAGACGTTTGACACGACGCACGGAATCTACCTCGACAAAGACACGTCCCTCTTTCGGACTTTGGAGGGCATCAGTTTCGAGGAGGCCTCTCTCCCCGTGGGCGGAAAATGCGCGTCGCTGGCGGCGCAAGTGTCACATGTGACGTTTTATCTCGAAGTGCTCGAGCGTTATCTCGTCACCCGCGAATCTGTCAGCTCGGATTGGGGCGCAATCTGGCGCACTGTGGAAAAAGTCAACGCGGAGGAGTGGGCGGGGATTAATTCAAAGTTGCGCGAAACTCATCAGCGCATCTGGAAGTTGCTCAGCGAGATCGAAAACTGGGACGACAGCGACATCCTCGGCGGCGCGTTGGCCATCGTGGTACACAGCGCGTATCATCTCGGCGAGATTCGTCAGGCTATGTGTACGTTGAGGAATTAATTATGGACGTCGTCAACATCGCGCAGAAGTTTTCGCTGTTTCATGAATATTGGAGTCCGCGCATTGTGGGCGAGTTGAATGACATGCATGTGAAGCTGGCAAAACTTAAAGGGGAGTTCGTCTGGCACTTTCACGAAAACGAGGACGAATTATTTCTGGTGGTGCGCGGAAAGTTGGGCATCAAATTACGCGACCGCGATGTGTGGATTAACGAGGGCGAGTTCGTGGTCATCCCCAAAGGCGTGGAGCACTGCCCGGTTGCGGATGAGGAAGTGTGGGTGATGTTGATTGAGCCCAAGTCCACGTTGAACACGGGGGAGGAAAGAAACGAAAGAACTTTTGAAGCGCAGTGGATTTGATGAAGCCCAAATAAAAGTGACTGTCACCTTAAAGGTGACAGTC
>VFKQ01000281.1 GCA_009885445.1 Anaerolineaceae bacterium
CCGCTGGCAAATGATTTGCGAGCGCGAGATACGCGAGGCCCTCTTCATAATACATGGGAATGTGATGCGCCTTCTCGCTGGCGGTGCGCCAGGTTTGCAAGGCCTTCTCTTTTTTGCCTGCATACCATTCCACCCAGCCGCCATAGCGATTGGCAACAGGCTCGCCCACTGTGAACACACGCGCATATGACTTCATGATCTTCACGCACAGCCGCGCAGATTTCAGCAACGCCTGCCTCTCGGCCTGCGGATGATTCTCTTCAAACGCCTGCTCCAGCGCCAAAAACATCACATCCATAAAATGGAAGAAACCGACATACACCGAATAATCCACCACCTGCATCTTTGCGGCGCGCTCCAATAATCTCTGCGCCTCTTTCAAAGCCGCGTCCTGATTCCCTGTGCGCCACCACGCCTCCACGTGAATACCGTGGATAATGAACTCCGCCACTTCGCCAACAGGCGTCGTCTCCATTATTTTCAAGGCGCGCTCCACGATCTCGACTGCTTTTTCCGATTCGCCGATACGAACCGCAAGCGAACCTGCCCACTCATTGGTCCACACCATCTGCACGGGGTTATTGCGGCGCAGCGCATTTTCCAGCAGGCGCGCATTGTAACGCTCGGCCACTGGCACGTTCCCCTCCATCGTCGCGTTGGAAGCCATAAAACTCAAGGCCTCCCCCGCCTGGCGATTATTGCCCAGCCCGTCGCAAATCTCGATTACTTTCTCCAGGCTGACTTTCAATTGCTCCCACAATCCGATTCCACTTTCCACGGTGGCCAGCGCAATCACACTGCCCACAAAATTATTTGCATCGTAATAACGTTCGTTCAAGTCGCGCCATTGCTCGGTGTAATATTTTGCCTGCCCGCGCAGGGGAATGAATCCACAGATGGCGCCCATTTGCGCGTACATGTAGGCCAGCTCCGGAGTCTCACGGATTGTTTCGGCAGTGTTCAAACCCGTCACCACGCTATGGAACATGGGCAAAGGATTGGGATCACCGATCAAAAATAAAACCGTCGCATATTCCTGAAGGATTTGCGCAATCTCGATGCGGATGGCCTGCGACTGCGCATCGGTAACGAGCCCGCGATGCGCGTTGGGGCGCAGGCGATGACTCACCTGACGCGCCAACTGCCCGAGCAAACCGCCGACCATGCCCAAACCCGAAGCGGGTACGCGCTGACCGAGCGTTTCCAGCGCCCGTAGGAAATTCTGTTTCGCCTGCGCAAGTTTCCCCATGCCGAGACAGGCAATGGCTAGTTTTCGATACCACTGACCCAATTGCAATTGAGGCGGCCTAACCTCCTCCTTGAACTTTAGCAGGTCGCTAAAATACTGGGCGGCTTCGGCATTGGCAAAGTTGTTCAAGGATTGATCGCCCGCTTTTTCAAGGTAATTCGCGGCTTTACGAATCACCTTTTCGCGCATGGCTGGTTCGGGGTCATTGGCGGCTTGAATCCAATGATAGGCAAGCAAAGCATAATATGAGGCGATCTCATGCTCGTAACTGCTTTCGATCCATTCCGCCACGGCTTGATGCAACTGCCTGCGCTGGGAATAAAGCATCAGGTTGTAAGCCACTTCCTGCGTCATGGCATGTTTGAAGATGTAAGCCATATCCGCCCCTTCGGATTCGATCAACGTCAGGCTGACGCGCGTCAGGTTAGACAGGTATTCATCCAACATGGGTCTATCCGCCTGGATGGGATGAATCGCCTGCAACATGCGCAAGGCAAAGATGCGCCCAATCACACTCGCCACCTTCAACGTTAATTGCTGTGAAGGATTCAAACCGTCAATGCGGCTGGTGATGGCGGCTTCGAGGTTATCTGGCAGGGACACCGACGTGAGGTCCTTCAAGCCTGGCGCCAGCCTGCACTCCCCCGCCTCAATCAGCAGAATGCCCGAATCGCGCAAGGCATAGGCCAGTTCCTCGGCAAAGAATGGATGTCCCTCGGATTTCTCGCGAATCAACCTACCCGCTTCAGCAGGCATGGATTTCACGCCCAGCCGCTGACAGACAAGTTGCTCCACCTCGTCGAGCGGCATCGTTTCCAGTTTGATGTATTTGGTTTCGGCATGTTCAGCCAGTTCCTTAAACTGACTCGGCACAGGCGCAGAAAGCGGACGTGTATTCACGGCCAGCAATAATGGCCGCACCTTTTGCGAAACATCCGCCAGCAAAGTCCACGAAGCCGAGTCGAGCCACTGCAAATCCTCCATTGTGACCACCAGCGGCGATTGCTTCGCTTCGTTTTGCAGAAGCCGCAAGAGCAGGTCGCGGATGTTCCCGCCGCGCACTTCGCCAGTCATTGCGGAGGTGAATTCGTTTTCGGGAATCGTGATCGGCAAGACCACATTCAACAACGGCGCGTAACGCGCCAGCGCGCCATCCAGCGCGTTCAATTTTTCTGAAGCCGCGGCAAGGATCGCGGCGCGGTCCGCGGCATTCAACTGGGGCTTGTTGATAATCTCTGTGATGCCAAAAAGATGGCTGAACACCGAGCGCCACGCAGAGTATGGGTTATTTTTTTCTATCGAATCGCCCGCGCCCGAAAAAATCTTCATCTGCAAAGCGCGGGCCTGTTGCAGAAGTTCCTCCATCAAACGCGACTTGCCGATGCCCACCTCCCCCTGCAAAACAATTGCCTGAAATTGCGCGCCGCGCTGAACGGCCTGAATTGCTTCGGTCATCGAGGCGGTTTCCTGCCTGCGTCCGACAAGGTCGGTTTGCGAGCGAAGCGAGCGCAGAGCCTCCTTCTTTTCGCGCAGGGGCTGAAAAATCTCCACT
Organism: Anaerolineaceae bacterium; assembly: GCA_009885445.1. Taxonomy (GTDB): domain Bacteria; phylum Chloroflexota; class Anaerolineae; order Anaerolineales; family Villigracilaceae; genus Denitrolinea. The sequence continues at coordinate 2,802 of VFKQ01000281.1, forward strand.
GGCTCAGTTCTGCCTTTTACCTTCTGCGGCGGCAGGGTATTAAACTCAGCGCGGTCTTTGGCGGCGTCATAAGTTGCGCGATCACAAAAAATTGCAATGCCAGCGCTGGCCACGATCTCATCATGTTCAAGCGCAAGGCCCATCAGGCGCGCGGCCAGATTAACTGTATTCCCCAAAAAGGTGTATTCGCGGCGCTGGTCAGACCCGACCAAACCGCAGAAGACGCGTCCCGTCGTCAGGCCAATGGAGCCGCGTATGCCCAGCGCGTTCAACTCGTCGCGCAACATCAGCGCGGCTTGAATCCCGCGCAGGGGGTCGTCGGTGTGTGCGAGCGGCGGCAGGCCAAATGAAACGTCGATCAGCACACCTTTATCGTCCTGGCCGATCTTATTGAGACTGCCTTCAAAGCGATTCGCAACGCGTTGAATTACGCGCAAGGTCTCCTGCGCGCGCTCCAGCGATGAGTCCTGGCTAAACTCTGGCAGGTTCATAAAGAGAACCGTCACTTTTCGCAGTTCAGCCAGCCAGTCCGATTGGCCTGCGGAAATACGGCTGATGATCGAAGTGGGGATATAAGGATGCAATGCCGCCGCGGCCTCATCGGGAATCTCCAACGCCTCTTTCCCAAGCGGAATTTGCGAGGCGGCCTTGAGCCTGTCCAGACGCGCGACAGCTTGCGCCTGCCCGCCGACGGCCTGTGGAAATTCAATCAACTCGCCAGCGCAATCATTTTTGATTAATTCCCATGCGGAAGGCGCGGCGATAATATCGCCCGCCCCGGCAAGATTGTTGGCCACGCCCAGTTCCACCAGCGGGTTGCCGACCAGCACAAATTCCCAACGGTTGAAGAGTCCCCCGATGTGACTTTCCCAAACGCGGCCTGAACTGATGGAGAGTTTCAAGTACAGCGTTGATTCTTCGGTTTGATAGTTTAACAATTTCTCGCGGATCTTGAACGCGCACTCCGCCACGTGCAGCATTTGTCGGCGCTGGGCATCCTCGGAAACAGAATCCGCTGTCCCTGCGCCCGATTCGAGCGGCCAGACGGCGATGACCGCGTCGCCCGCGAACTTGACCACGTCGCCGCCGTATTCATCCACAACTTCAATCAATTGCCCAAAGTAATCATTGAGCACGCGCGCCAGTTTTTCCACGCCAACAGGGCCTTTTTCCGCAAGTTTTTCGGTGAGGATGGTGAAGCCCGAAATATCGGCAAACAGAACGGACACCTGCATTTCGTTGGCGAACGGCTGCGCGATGGGCGTTGGGTCTTGCGCCACGCGCTTTTGGATTAATCTGGGCACGTAACTGGCCAGCAATTTCGTTGTTGCTGAACTGGGCATAGAGCTCTCCTGTGAGTATCTATCAGTGCGTAACAGTTGTGTGATAATACTCTAAATTTTAAAAATTTGGGAATTGAAAGAGTTTTGGGAGCGCTTAAACTCAAAGTGATAATGCCACCGTCATTGCGAGGGCGTACTCGTCCGAAGCAATGACATGCGTGCAGTAAAGAAGATAGAGGAGAAACCCAATGAAAGCAGTCCGCCTGACAGAGATCGGCAAGCCGCTCGAATTAAAAGAAGTGCCCATGCCCCCCATCGGCGCGCGCGACGTGCTCGTGCGCATCCGCGCGGCGGGCA
>VFKQ01000065.1 GCA_009885445.1 Anaerolineaceae bacterium
TGAAAACGCTGATTCTGACCAATTTCTACGGCAAATGTACCTGAGAAATCCGCGTTTGCCCGCGTTTTTCAGCGTCCAAAAATCAAAGTGTAAGGGTATCAGACCTCTTGCGTAAGTCGCAATGAGTTTATTGCAAAATCTATTTGAACCACTGAGACACGAAGACACTGAGAAAATATGTTTAAGCACTCCGTGGCTCGGTGTCTCCGTGGTTAGGATTTTGGACTTTCGTAAAAGATCTATTTGGTTCTCTTTTCTCCTTCGTGACACTTCGACAAGCTCAGTACGAGCCTTCGTGTACTTTGTGTTTAAAAAAATTTACACTCTCCCTAATCCTGTTTCTTCTTCAACAGCGACGACTGCGTCTCACGGCTGGCCAGTGTGACGCGCATCAGGTCGCGGATGTAGGCGTTGAAGCCCAGCGCGTACGCGTCGAGATAATCCTGCGCGATCAGGTTTGCAAGATCGCGGCGGCCCGCGGAATATAGCGCGCCCACGTGCGCGCGAAAGTCGCGCAGGCTGATGCACATCACGCCCGCCGCATCCGTCATCACGCCCCAGGCCAATTGTTTTTGCTCGTTGTCATCCTTGGCAGTCATAAAGCGCGTCAGCGTGGAGCTGGCCGCCACCGCGCCCACGTTTGAAAAAACTTCACGGCCCTTGATCAGGTTGTTGAGTAGTTCAAAGTTTTCGGGCACTTTGTCCAAGAGACGTTGCAATGGCAGAGGCAAACCGGCCATTAATTTAATCGCGCCCACGCTGGCGCTCTCGCCCTGAATGGCCGTCTCGCGCGCCTTCTTCATGAACGCGCCGAAGCCCGCCAGCGAAGCCAGATACCTGCGCTGGGCCGCGTCAAACTCGGCGTACAACGCGGCGCGCTCCCCTTCCATCGACTCATAGGCCGTCAATGTTTGCGCCGAGCGCGCGTGCAAATTGAGCAGGTCGAGTTCGGCCAGCGGCACTTCGATATTAAATGGATGCACGCGTTCGCGCGGAGATTTCTGGCTGGCGTCCACCGGAATCAAAATGGACGGCCCGCCCTTCGACGACTCATCCCACACGGCGCGCACGACTCCCGCCGCAAGCGGGTTCACTTTCAACAGCGCGCTCAACTCCACCTGCAAGCGCGCCGAGGGCTGATACGTCAGCGCATGGATGGCGCGGTAGAGCACGAGCAGGTCATTGACGGTTAACTGCAACAGGTCACTGCGCTGTTTAAATAATTTGCGCAGACCCAAACAAGCCTTGATGTTCACCAGTAAAGTTTCGGCAGTGGCTTCGTTCAAAATATGCGCCGCGCGTTGAATGGACTCTATTTCGGCTGGTTGCAAATGTAGAGACAGCGGCGCAGGCGCACGGTCCACGTGGGGCGAGGCGGGCGCAAGCAGATGCAAATAGCCGGCCCACGAGAGCGCTTCATTCGTCATGATCTCGGCCAGTGCCGCGCCCCAACCGCCGTCGAAAAAAATGTGTGACTGGTCGAAGACAAATGTCTGGCCGGTGTCGAAGATGGTCAGGGCGTGGTCGCCGATTCCGCGCTCGGCTTGACGTAACTCGGCCAGCGGAAGTGCGCGCGGACGCGGGTCGCTGTTGAGCAGAATGGGGGCGTAGCGAAGCGCGTCTAGTGCGGCGACCCGCTCAGGGCGCAGTTGGTTGCGTAGCTCGGGGAGGGCGGCGCGCCTGACGCGAGTCAACAGGCTCAGGCGCGCGGGAGGCAGGTCGGAGGGATTGTCCAGAATGGATGCAATAGATTCGCGAATCAGATTCACATTGGGCAGTGCGCCGTTTTCTGCGCAGGCGGGCAAAAGATAATAATTGCCGCGATGAATTAAAGCGAGGCTGGCTTGTTGTAAGTTGAAGGGCACGCGCGTTTCGCCATACGGCCCGGGTTGCAGGTGCGCCAGAATGGACAGTTGTTTTTGATAAGCGGGCAAATCATTTTGCGCGGCGTTGAGCAGTCTTTGCTCCCAATGTCGGCGCTCGAGGGCGGGCAGATTCGCGGCGGCGTTGTTGATGAAAGTGTCAAATTTTTTGCGGCGATACGCGGGATAATTTAAATTCGCGCCATCGGCTTCGCGGCGATAAGGATGTTGCATCTCCCACTGACGATAGAGGCCCGCCTGTTTTAGCAAGGCAATGGCCGTGCGCTCGTGCCATTCGTTTTCAAGCAAAGAATTATATTGATGCAAACAAGTGAGCGCGGACATGGCCCAGGCGGTGATGCGGTCTGTGCCGCTGAGACGAATGTTGTGTTCACTTAATAAAGTATCGAAGCCGTGGGTTTCGTTGGCGTGGCGCGCGGTGTCTTCGCGCAGGGCGTAGTCTACATAAAATTGCCAGGTGCCCTCGGGAAAGGACTGCGCCGGGTCGATGCCGGCCAGCTTCATCAAATTTTGATAGGCCCACAACACGCGCGCGGGCATGGCGAACACGGCGGTGTAGACGGCCTTATCGAGCACCTGCTCCATGCCGTTGAACAGCGCGTTCACGTCGCGTTGAATATTTTGCAGTGGAGGTTTGCGCCCCGCCAAACGCGCCAGCCCGCTGAGAATCATGCCAGGGACATTTCCGGCGGGCACCACTTGCGCCACCAGTTTCACTGCCGCCTCAATGTCAGGCAGTGAGAGTCGCGAGAGGTCGCGCAACGGCAAACTCTCGGCCACACTGCGCAGGTCTGCGCCGGTTTGTGTGGAGGCTTTCTGAGTATCAGTTTTGCGGCTCATGGGGTTCGCGGCATTATAAGCGAGGAAGCAGATGGCGAGGCTGTACAATGGGGGCAGGTAAACAGGTAAACAAACAGGTACACACGTAGATGGGTAGACAGGCTTGTGTACTTGTGTACTTGTGTACAGTCGCTACTACATTAGGAGCACCCCCATGAAAGCAGTCCGCCTGACAGAGATCGGCAAGCCGCTCGAATTAAAAGAAGTGCCCATGCCCCCCATCGGCGCGCGCGACGTGCTCGTGCGCATCCGCGCGGCGGGCA
>VFKQ01000366.1 GCA_009885445.1 Anaerolineaceae bacterium
TGGAACATTGTCATCTCTACCATGACTTTCCGCTCGGTTGGTTCGAGGGACGGCTACGTGAATGAGTCTGGTGAGTTCACCAACGTGGGTGGCTCAATCAACTCCACTGCCCTCACCATTAACGTGGGTGACGCCTCCGGCGACAAGCAGGTCAAGGGTATCCTCTCCTTCGATACCGCCAGCCTGCCCGACACTGCTGTGGTGACGGGTGCCTGGCTACAAGTGAAGAAATCCTCCCTCACGGGTACCAATCCGTTTAGCACCCACGGCAGTCTGTATGCCGACATCATTAATGGCTCCTTTAGTGGTAGCTCGGCTTTGCAGACCAGCGACTTCCAGGCCCTGGCAGATACCGCAGCAGGGTTCTTCGGTGCCCCAGTATCCAACTGGTACACCGCTAGCTTGACTGCTGGCTTGCCTTATTTCAACGTCTTCGGCCCCACCCAATTCCGCTTGTACTTTGGGACTGACGACAATGACGACGGCAGCGCGGACACGATCAACTTCGTTAGCGGTAATTCGCTGACTGCAAGCATCCGTCCGCTCTTGATCGTTGAATATTACATTCCCTAATCCCCATTTGGGCTTGTAGTTTTGCACGACCCTTTCAGGGGCGGAGAGCAATCTCCGCCCCTGAAATTTTTTTGACTTGGCTCCCTTCCTCCAACGGGGATGGGTTGGGGATTAGGGTGAAATTTCTGCAAGCCAAAAGAGTTTTCTTGCAACTGGCATAACAAAAAATGGAGCTGGCCTCAGCCAACTCCATTTTTTGTAGTAACGACTTCAGTCGTTGATTTACACGCAATCGTTTGTGTAGTTAATCAACTGCACCAATTTCTCACTACGGCCCACCGCCTCATTCAGCTTGTTCAAACCCACGAACTGAAAATCAAACCAGGCTCGCGTTCGACGCAGGTCCTCGTGAATGCTCTCAGCCGAGAACGTGAGGCTGAACGAGCCGCCCTGAGGGTCAGCCAGCATTGGGCCGGCCAACTTCCACTCGCTGATCTCGCCGTCAATCTTGTCTTCGATGCGATACCAAAAATCCACATTCACAATTTGTGTGATCGGCGACTTCACTGTGAAGGTCACAGTTTTAACTGCGCAACGCAAAGACATTTTATCCGCCGAGTAGGTCATGTTGGTGAAGAAACTTCCGCCGAGTGTGTCGCTCACGGTCAGCGGGCCACCCGCCGTCAGCGCGGCCAGGGGCGTCTGTGTCGGCGCGGCAATGTCTGTCGGGGCGGCCGTCGCTTGCACCACCTGCGTCACCACCACAGTCTGCACTTGTGGCACGAGCACCGTGGCGATAATCACCTGCGCGCTGGGCGGCACTTGCGTGGGTTGGGCGCTGGGTTGCGCGGCGGGCGCGAGCGCCGAACAGGCCGTCAGTAAAATAGTCAGAAAAACGAACAAGAATTTTTTCATTGAAATCTCCTTTTTGAATGATTTGATTTTACGCCATGCGCGTCGCAAGCGACCAACCCATTTGGCCTAATTTAAAAAATTGCAAGGCGCACAGACTTTACATTCAGGCAAGGAGTCGCCAAATTCACATCAGGTATAATCCCGCCATGCTCACCCCCGCGCACATCGAATCAAAACTCGAACGCATTTTGCTCAAGGTTCAAAAACCCGGCCGCTATGTTGGCGGAGAATTTAACACCACCGTCAAAGATTGGCATTCCGCGCGCGCGCGCGTGGCCCTCGTCTTCCCCGATATTTACGACATCGGCGTTTCAAACGTGGGACTCAAAATTTTATACGACCAAATCAACCAGCGCGACGACGCCCTGGCCGAACGCGCCTACCTGCCCTGGACCGACATGGAAGCGCTTATGCGCCGCGACGGGATTCCGCTCTACGCGCTCGAATCAAAACGCCCCCTAAGCGGGTTCGACCTCATCGGCTTTACCCTCCCTTATGAGACTCTCTACACAAACGCGCTTAATGCGCTCGACCTGATCGGCATCCCCCTGCGCTCCGCAGACCGTGACGAGACTCATCCCATCATCATCGCCGGCGGACATTCGGTGATGAACCCCGAACCCATGCACGCCTTCATGGATGCATTCGTCGTCGGCGAGGGCGAGGAAGTTATTCACGATATTATCAATGTCATTCAACAGTTTAAAGTTGAAACGTTAAACGTTGAACGTTCAACGTTTAACCGCGACGAGCTCCTGCTCGCTCTCGCAAAAATCCCCGGCGTCTACGTCCCGCGCTTTTACCAAGTCTCTTACATGGACGATAACACCATCGCACATGTTGAGGCTCTCGCCGAGGGCCTGGCCAACCCCGTCGTCAAACGCGTCGTTGCGCACCTGCCCCCACCGCCGACAAAATTTATTGTGCCCAATATCGAAATCGTCCACAACCGCGTGTCGGTGGAGATCATGCGCGGATGTACGCGCGGATGCCGCTTCTGCCACGCGGGCATGATCACGCGCCCCGTGCGCGAACGAAGCGTGGACGAAATTGTCGCCGCCGCTGAAGCCGCGATTAAGTCCACGGGCTTCGAAGAACTCGCGCTCATGTCGCTCTCTTCCTCTGATTACAGTTATGTTGTCGAATTGGTTAATGCCATCAGCGCAAAATTTGAAGGCAAAAAACTGACGGTCTCTCTGCCCTCCCTGCGCATCGAATCCGTTTCAGTGGATTTGATGGACAGTCTGCGCGACCGTCGCGGCTCTGGCTTCACCCTCGCGCCCGAGGCCGCCACCGAGCGCATGCGCAACATCATCAATAAATATGTCTCCGACGAGGAGATTCTCAACACCACGCGCGCCATCTACTCGCGCGGCTGGACGACCATCAAACTCTATTTCATGATCGGCCATCCCAGCGAAACGCTCGAAGATGTGCAAGCCATCGTAGACTTGTGCAAGCGCGTGCTCGCCGAGGGACGCAAAGTGGCCGGCATGAAATGCAAGCTCAACGTGGGCGTCAGTACGTTTGTGCCCAAATCACACACGCCTTTTCAATGGGTGGCTTGTGACACGCGCGACAGCGTGCTCGATAAACAAGGTTTGCTCAAACGCCAACTGCGCGACAAAAATATCAAACTCTCGTGGACAAAACCCGAAGACACCCTGCTCGAAGCCTGGCTCTCGCGCGGCGACCGTCGCCTTTCGGATGTGATTGAATCTGCGTGGAAGAGAGGCGCGCGATTCGACGCCTGGGGCGACCAGATGAACTTCAATGCGTGGATGCAAGCCTTCGCCGAACACGGCCTCGACCACACTTTCTACACCTATCGTCCGCGCCGCACCGACGAAATTTTTCCGTGGGACCACATCACCGCCGCGGTGCGCAAAAATTTCCTGTTTCAAGATTTCCGTCAGAGTCTCGAAGGCCAAATCCGCGTGGACTGTCGCCTGAACTGTTTTGCCTGCGGCATTCTGCCCACCTTTGCCAACATGCGCCGCGACCACCCGGGCGAAGCCTGGAAATGTCCCGACGTGAAAAGCCCGCGCAAGGCGAGTAATCAGTTGTCAGTTATCAGCGATCAGTTGCCGGTGTTCACTGATCAGTCGCATCTGGTTGTTGTCGAATAAACTGATTACTGAACACTGACTCCCCCATGCGAATCCGCATCACCTTCAGCAAACAGGGCGCACTGCGTTACACCGGCCATCTCGACTTGCACAAATTGTGGGAGCGTGCCGCGCGCCGCGCCGACATTCCGCTGGCGTACACGCAGGGTTTTCATCCCACCCCAAGAATTCAAATCGCCTCGGCTTTGCCGCTCGGTTTTTCCTCGCGTTGTGAAGTGGCCGATTTTTTTCTCAGCGCAGACCTCGACGTGGCAACCATCTCCTCGAAACTGCAACCCGCCCTCCCGTCCGGCCTGAGCGTGTTGAATGTCGAGTCAGTGGATGAACGCTCCCCGGCCCTCCAGACTCAATTGATCGCCGCCGACTACGAGGTCACTCTGCTCGAATCAGCAGACGCATCGAATCTGGACTTGAGGCTGGCCGCCCTCACCGACGCGCCGACTCTCCCCCGCGTCAAACGCGACAAAGCCTACGACCTGCGCCCACAAATTGAAGAACTCTCGCTGATGGCCGGCGCCGAAAAAAAGATTCACATGCGCCTCGCCTCGCGCGCCGGCGACACAGGCCGCCCCGAAGAAGTGCTCGCTGAACTTAATTTGGCGATTGAAGATGTGCAAGTTGAGCGCGCACAATTAATTTTTAAAGACTCGTAATCCATTTTCTCCGCACACCACGCAATACGCAGTGCGCGCCACTCCATCGCTAACCCGCATCTCCTAACCCGCATCTCGCCTCTCACGGAGAAAAACATGCCACTCTTTGCATCCATCTTTTTTGGTCTTGTGCCCGCCCTGCTCTTTGCCTGGTTTTTATACTGGCTCGACCGTTACGAAAAAGAACCCAAACTTCTGCTGGGCGGCGCATTCATCTGGGGCATGGTGATTGCCGCAGGTGGCGCGTTTATCATCAACACACTTGGCGGGGTGGGGGTGTATTTATTTACAGAATCTGAAGCCACCACAGATTTGATCACCGGCTCAGTCATTGCGCCCATCGTGGAGGAAAGCTTGAAGGGGCTGGCCGTGCTGATTGTGTTCCTCTTTTTTCGCAAGGAATTCGACTCGGTGCTGGATGGCATGATCTACGCCGGTGTGACCGCGTTGGGATTTGCCGCCACCGAAAACGCTTTTTACATTTACGACAAAGGTTATTTGGAACTCGGCTGGGAAGGCTTTTGGGTGCTGGTTGTTGTGCGCGTGATTCTGGTCGGCTGGCAACATCCCTTTTATACCGGCCTGACCGGTATCGGCTTTGCCGTGGCGCGCATGAATCGCAATCCGCTTGTAAAATTTGTCGCGCCGTTTTTGGGCTTGTTTGCGGCGATGGTCGCGCATTCTTTTCACAACACGCTTGCGGCGCTCTCGGGCGGCGAACTGGGTGACCTGGCCTTCGGCATCGCCCTCGATTGGACCGGCTGGCTGGCCATGCTCGTCTTCGTCATCTACATGATTCGCCGCGAGGGACGCCTGCTTCCCAAACATCTCAACGAAGAAGTGTCTGCGGGCCTCCTCACCGCCGCGCAACTGCAACGCGCCGCAAGCCCGTTCGGCTCGCTCTTCGCGATTTTTCGCGGCCGCCCCACCGCGCGCTTCTTTCAAGTGTGTGGCGAGCTGGCCCATAAAAAGGAACAGTTCGAGTTGCATGGCGAAGACGGCGGCAACCTGGCTATCATCGAATCGTTGCGCGCCGAGCTGACGGCGCTCAGCGCGCAGGTGAGACTCTAAAATATCTGCGTGGTAAAATGCGCCTGTCACATCAGCGCCTCCGTAGCTCAGTGGATAGAGCGTCGGCCTCCGAAGCCGAAAGCGGCAGTTCGACCCTGCCCGGGGGCACACGTCCCGCCGCCGCAAGGCGGTTTTTTTTTGTAGTAACGACTTCAGTCGTGTATGCTAAATAAAAACCAGCCCGCTCATTGAGCGGGCTGGTTTGCAGGTCAGGCGAAGAACTATGCCCAGCCTTGTTTCTTGAGGAAATCGGTCAACAGCGGGACGTTGAACATCTGTCCCTGATAGGCCAGGTAGGCCCAGTAGAAGAAGGCCAGATACAGCGCCGGGGCGCAGATGCCGCCTAAGCCGAGGGTGACAAATGTCAATGCCATTGCCACCACAAAAACCACGATGCTCAATGCGATGGATTGCACTGCGTGGAACTTAAGAAAAGCCACTTTCTTTTTGTCTTCCATCAACAAGATGATGATGCCGACGATGGGAGCAAAAATGTAACTTAGCGCGGCCCACAGTTTTTCGTCGTTTGAAACAGTTTCATCAGCCATTTTAATTCTCCTTGTATAAGAACGGATAAGATAGCCCGTATTGTACAGCAAATAAAGCGGTGCGCAATAAATGATTTTATTGCGCCATGGGCGGGGCGGCATTATTGATGCGCACAAAATATGCGCGCACGGTTGCGTCGCTGTAAGCCACCAGTGCGAAGATGCCCACCCCCGCCGAAAGGACTCCGCCGAACAGAATCGAACAAATTTCCAGGATGGCGATGGCCTGCGAAGGTTGCACAGGTTGCGGTGGGTTTGACATCAATTTCACGGCGTAAAGGATTTCAAAGATTCCAAGCACCGTTGGCAGGATGGTTACTGGCGCGCAAAATAAGCCCAGCCCGAATGTGCCAAGCACAATGGCGGCGGTGAGTGTCAGGCCAAGCAGAACATTTAATATGCCGCTGATCAGTGTGGCAATAAAAAGCCCGGTAACCATTCCCGGTTTTTCAGATGAGTCTTGTGGCATGGACATATGATTTTCTCCTTTGGTTGCAATGGATGTGATGCCGTTATTTTACAGCCAATCCATACAAGTTGCAACGCGGGCGATATGCTAGAATCGCGGCATGTCGCTTCGAGTCGTCTTCATGGGTTCACCCGAATTTGCACTGCCGAGTCTGCGCGCGCTCGCGGCGGATTATGAAATCGTCGGCGTTGTTACCCAGCCGAATCGCGCGGCGGGACGTGGGGGCGCGCTCAAGCAACCGCCGGTTAAGACTCTCGCGCTCGAACTTGGTTTGCCCATCATGCAACCCGAAAAATTGCGCGCGCCCGAAGCCACACAGCAACTGCGCGACTGGACTCCCGACCTCATCGTCGTTGCCGCTTATGGGCAAATTCTAAAGTCTGAAGTCTTAAGTCTGCCGCGCTTCGGTTGCCTCAACGTGCATGCTTCTTTGCTTCCGCGTTGGCGCGGCGCCGCGCCGATTCAAGCCTCCATTCTCGCGGACGACGAAGAGACCGGTGTGACGATTATGCACATGGACGCCGGCCTCGACACTGGCGGCATGCTCGCCAAAAAATCCATGCGCCTCAGCGCGGACCTCACAGCGGGTTCGCTCACCCAGGCATTGTCGGCGCTCGGAGCAGACTTACTGCGCGAGTCCCTGCCCGATATTTTGGCCGGAAAATTAATTGCCGTGCCACAAGATAATTCGCTGGCAACTTATGCGCCGCAATTAAAGAAAGAAGATGGCCGACTCGACTTCACCCGTCCCGCCGTTGAGCTGGAGCGGCGTGTGCGCGCCATGAACCCGTGGCCGGGCGCATGGTTCGAGTGGACGGGCGGAACGCTGAAAGTGGGGCGCGTGGAAATTGTCAGCGGGAGTCAGGTTGGGGTGGCGGGCGCCCGCTTCACGCGCGAGGGACGACCCGCGATTCAGACGTCGGACGGTGCGCTGGTGCTGGAGGAAGTCCAACCGGCGGGGAAGAAGATGATGTCGGGCAAATCGTTTTTGGCGGGTGCGCGCGATTGGGCCTCGTGACGATTTTCAAGTGCGGGGGTTATAGTTTGTGAAATTCAAATTCGATTGGAGGATTGCATGTCTAATTCAAAAGTTTTTCTGGCTGAGTTAATTGGCACGTTTGCGTTGGTGTTCTTTGGCGCGGGGGCGGCAGTGAGCGGGTTGACCACTTTTGGCGTGGCCCTCGCCCACGGCCTGACGTTGGCGGTGATGGCTTACACGTTTGGGTATATCTCGGGCACGCACATTAACCCGGCAGTGACGTTTGGCTTGGCGTTGCAAGGCGCCATCCAATGGAGTCAGGCGGCGGTTTATTGGGCCGCGCAATTTTCGGGCGCGATTGCGGCGGCGGCTGTGTTGAACTTTGTTGCCAGCGATTTTACGGTCGCCGCGACTGCAGGCTCGATGACGCTTGCGCACCCCGTGACCGCGATGATCATTGAGGCGATATTAACCTTTTTCCTGGTTAACACTATTTTGCACACGGCAGTGGGTGGCAAGGGCGGCGCGTTTGCCGGCTGGGCCATTGGCACCACGTTGACGGTTGCCATTTTGGGCGGCGGACATTTCACCGGCGCATCGCTCAACCCCGCACGCACTTTTGGCCCGGCCCTCTTCACTGGCGATTGGATGGATGGCGCTACTTATTTGATTTATTTCGTCGGTCCGTTCGTGGGCTCGGCGATTGCGGTGGCGGTGTATCGCTTCTTCACCAGCGCCGATGCGCCGATGATGGTCGCCGCGTCTGTGATGGCCGAAACGAAAAAACCGGCGGCGAAGAAACCCGCCGCGAAAAGGAAATAGCGGCCTGTTAAAAAAATAAACCACGGAGCGCACGGAGACCACAGAGAAAAAGACTCAGTGGGCTCCGTGTTCTTTATAACCCTGTGGGCTGTGGTGAAATTTTTATTTCAGGGTTGGCAAAACGCTAATTCTGATTTTTGTTTCTCTACCGTACATGAAGTCTAAATTACATAGGCTCAAGCCGCCGTCCTCGGCGGCGTTTTGCGAGTAAATCTTGCGCCGAGGACGGCGCAATAGCGGACGACAGGTTTAATCAGCCAAAA
>VFKQ01000151.1 GCA_009885445.1 Anaerolineaceae bacterium
CCAACAGTCGCTCCGTTGGAGTGACTAAATTATCAATTTTCGTGTCTCAAATCATTGACACATTCCGGTTTTCCATGTGCATGTACACAGTAACTATCTGTTGTGCTTCATGGCGAATTTCAACCTGACCACACGCCTCAAAAACTCTGATGACAACACCATCAGCAACGGGGTAAATTGGAACGCCGCTTCCAGTTGTATAATCTATCCCTTCGTGACCACTGTAACAACTCTTGCCGCCACAATACTCTTCTACTGGCAATACCCGTCCATCGAAACGAGAGAGTGAACCCTCCCCATAGGCATAAGGGGCATTGTGATCTAAAAATGAGTAAATTGTATAAAAGGGTGTGGGTGCTGGAGGTTGCCTGAAAGGGCGAGTCATAAATGGTTCAAGATTTTGGTTGACCATTAGCAGGTTGGTCGAAGCAAGAGTCGCACTAACTGATCTTGGTTGAAGTTCACCAAACATTCGGTCATACTCTTGTTGCCAAGCATCAAGTTTTCCCAAATCGAAATCAAAGAAGGCATAGATGGCATAACTTTCAGCATTGACAACCTGAGGGTAGTTGGCTTGCAATTCTTCATTGGGTCGAAATTCTCGATAGTGTTGAGTCAATGCGACTCCCGCCTTACTAATATCTTCAAGTAAATTGCCATCTTCTGATACTTGCCAATCCAGTGATACTCCAGCAGTTATTAGAAGCACTCGTGGATTGACACCAATCATTTGGGCGGCACTATGATCCCATACATACTCCGCCAAGCCGTCCTCTTGACCCCACTCAGGGTGGTAATCATCTAATGCCTGCTGTAAGACTTCAATGGCCCCTTTCACGCCTAACTCTATACCTGCATCAACATCGTTGTAAACTACGTTGTCTATTACATGAATTTCTTCCTGACTACTGGTTGAAATAGCAAAACCAGTCAAAGGTAATATCAATACAGTTAGAAATATTAAGGGACGAAATGTTTTGAACAAATTACACCTCCACTACTTATTTTGATTTATGATCTAACAACCTTCCGTAGTAATACGGGGTTGTATATCGCCAAACATTCGGTCATACTCTTGCTGCCAAGCATCAAGTTTCTCCAGGTCAAAATCAAAGAAAGCATAAAGTGCATAGCTGGCGGCATTAGCAACCTGAGGATAACCATTTTGCAACTCTTCGTTGAAACGAAATTCTCGATAGTGTTGAGTCAATGTAACTCCCACCTTACTAATATCTTCAAGTAAATCGCTGTCTTCTGGCACTCGCCAATCCAGTGACACCCCGGCTGTGACTAGAAGCACCCGGGGATTAACACCAATCATTTGGGCTGCGCTATGATCCCATATATACCCCGCCAAGTCGTCTTCTTGCCCCCACTCAGGGTGGTAGTCATTCATTGCCTGTTGTAAGGCTTTAATTGCCCCTTTCGCACCTAACTCTATACCTGCATCTACATTGTTGTAAACTGATTCATCAATCACGAGGATGTATGTAACAGGCAAAGGAGTGCAAAAAGGAAGGGGAATTACTGTGGCGGTTCGGGTGGTCGCGTTGATAGGCAACGGAGTAATCGAGGGGGTTGTGATAATTGGCGCGGGAGTAGCAACCCCACAAGCCACCAACTGAACTGTGGCTATGATTATGGTTGGTAATATTAATGCACGCTTTGATAAGGTCATTGATAACAGCTTATCAAATTCTAGGCGCAAATACAACTATCTTAAATAATAGTTTTTGCGGATACCCGGTTTTGATGGAGCGGGAGCTATGGGAGAGTGCTATTTGATCCACCCATTCTTAAAGGCGTAGTACACGGCCGCGGCGCGGTTCTTCGCGCCAAGCTTATCGAGGATATTTTTAGTGTGAAAGTGAACTGTGCATTCTTCAATTTTGAGAACGCATGCGACCTCGCGGTCTTTGTGTCCATGAGCGATGAGTTCCAGCACTTCCAACTCGCGGGCGCTCAGCAAACCTTTGTTCACCTTTAGCTTTTGTTCAAACATAGTATCTCCCTGGGACATCAAGATTTTGTGGAATTTTCTATTTGTTGGGGGTGTCTGGCTCGGTCCCCCATTGCAAGACCATTTGCCTATATGAACGGATTCTAGCATCTGTTGTTTACTATGGTCAAGTGTGTCTTGAATGTGTTAGCCCAAAGTAGAAATGAAGAGTGGGCGGATCACGATTCCCTCACCTTATCACTACCCGAACCGTTCTTCCTTCCACACGTCCGCGCGATTGTGGTAGCCCGCCTGCTCCCAGAAGCCGCGGCGGTCGGCATGAACTCGAGCGAGCGCAACCACTTGGCGCCTTTCCAAAAGCGCCTACAGGAAGATAGTCGCATAAAAAAGCAGGCCGAAGGATTTTTCCGACCTGCTTCCATTACGCGCTTACCGATTCTTTCTTCTTACGCTTCGAGGGCGTCAGCGCCTCACCTGATGTAAACGTGAGCGCGTTTTTGGCTTCGTCCACGTCCACCAGCACGGTGGCGCCGTTGACGAATTCACCAGCCAACAGTTTAAGCGAGAGCGGACTCTCCACTTTCTTTTGCAAGGCGCGGCCCAGCGGACGTGCGCCGAAAGCGGGATCGTAACCCTCCTTGGCCAGCCAGGTGCGCGCGGCGGGCGAAAGTTGAACGGTGATGTTGTGCTCGGTGAGACGTTCCTGCACTTCCTTCAATTGCAGGTCAACGATTTTTTCCATATCCTCCAGCGAGAGCGGCGAGAACATGATGATCTCGTCTATGCGGTTGAGGAACTCGGGACGGAACGCGCCCTTCAGCGCCTTCTCGATCTTCTCGTGCGAGTCGCGCTCCTCATCTGTTGCACCCGCCTTGCCGATGAATCCAAGTGTGCCGCCCTTGCGCACATATTCGGTGCCGAGGTTGCTGGTCATGATGATGACCGTGTTGCGGAAGTCCACCACGTTGCCCTGACCATCGGTCATACGGCCGTCGTCGAGGATTTGCAACAGCGCGTTCCACACTTCGGGGTGAGCCTTCTCAATTTCGTCGAAGAGCAGAACCCGATACGGGCGGCGGCGTACCGCTTCCGTCAGCTGGCCGCCCTGCTCGTATCCGATATATCCGGGAGGTGCGCCGAACAAACGTGAGACGGTGTGCTGTTCGCGATATTCCGACATGTCAATGCGGACTAAGGCATCCTCGTCGTCGAACATGAACCAAGCGAGGGCTTTCGCCAGCTCGGTCTTGCCCACCCCG
Source organism: Anaerolineaceae bacterium (assembly GCA_009885445.1). Classification (GTDB taxonomy): domain Bacteria; phylum Chloroflexota; class Anaerolineae; order Anaerolineales; family Villigracilaceae; genus Denitrolinea. The sequence goes on from VFKQ01000151.1 coordinate 3,220, forward strand.
GAGGGGCCAATAAAGATAAAGGAGCCGATCGGTCGGGACGGATCGCCCAGCCCCGAACGGGCGCGGCGAATCGCGTCGGAGATCGCGTGGATGGCTTCATCCTGCCCGATGATGCGGTCGTGCAGGCGCTCTTCCATTTGCAAAAGTTTCTGCGACTCGGTCTCGAGCATGTGCGTGATGGGGATGCCCGTCCACTGCGCCACCACCGAGGCGATGTCGTCCACGTCCACCACTTCGTCAAGCTTGTGCTCCGATTCCCATTTCTCGCGCTGACGTTTGTATTCCTCATCAATGCGCAAGCGTTCCGATTTTTTCTGTGCGGCCTGTTCGTAGTCGCGTGCGATGCCGGCCTGTTCTTCTTCGGCGCGCAGGCGGTCGATTTCGTTTTTCAGCGATTTCAAATCCGGCGGGAGGGAATACAACGCGACGCGCAATTTCGCGGCGGCCTCGTCCATCAGGTCAATGGCCTTGTCGGGCAGGCGGCGGTCGGTGACGTAGCGATCCGCAAAACGCGCGGCGGCTTCGAGGGCTTCATCCGAAAAGCGGACCTTGTGATGCGCCTCGTAGCGGTCGCGCAGTCCGTGCAACATTTTGATGGTGTCGTCCACGCTCGGCTCTTCCACGTAAATGGGCGCGAAGCGACGCTCGAGCGCGGCGTCTTTTTCGATGTGCTTGTGATATTCGTCCAGAGTGGTGGCGCCGATGCATTGCAGTTCGCCGCGCGCGAGGGCGGGCTTGAGCATGTTGCTGGCGTCCATTGCGCCCTGCGCCGCACCCGCGCCGACGACGGTGTGCAGTTCGTCAATCATCATGATGATCTCGCCCTGTGAACGCAACACTTCCTCCATCACGGCCTTGAGGCGTTCCTCGAATTCGCCGCGGAAGCGTGAGCCGGCGATCATCGCGCCGAGGTCGAGCGCGACGACGCGCTTGCCGCTCAAAATTTCGGGGATGTCGTTGCTGGCAATTTTTTGCGCGAGACCTTCGACGATGGCGGTCTTGCCCACGCCGGCTTCGCCAATTAATACTGGATTATTTTTTGTGCGCCGTGAAAGGATTTGAATCACGCGCAGGATTTCAGCGTCGCGGCCAATGACGGGGTCAAGCTTGCCCTCGCGCGCCAGTTGAGTCAGGTCGCGTGAATATTTGTCGAGCGCGCGATAACGTGACTCGGCTTGCGGGTCCGTCACGCGCTGTCCGCCGCGCAGACCTTGAACGGCCTCATAGACTCTATCGCGGCTCAAACCCGCCCCCTCGAGAATCCGTGCGGCGGGCGTGTTGCGCTCCGTCAGAATCGCCAGAAAAATATGTTCAGTCGAAATGTACTCGTCCTTCAGACGGTTGGCCTCTTCGTTGGCGAGGTCGATAATGCGCTTGACACGCGGGGTGATGAAAATCTGTCCCGCGCCGCCACCAAAGATGTTGGCCTTCGGGCTGGCGCGCAGAGTCGCGTCGAGGCGCTCGACAAGGGCCTGCGAACTGACGCTGAGTTTTTCGAGTATCTGGGGAATCACGCCGCCGGGCTGTTCGATTAACGCCAGCAGGATGTGTTCGGTGTCTATCTGGTTGTGACCGTAGCGCTGGATGATCTCGGCGGCGCGTTGTGCGGCCTCTTGCGCCCGTTCGGTAAAGCGGTCAAATCGCATCATGGGGGGATTGTCCTTTCGACTATATCTACATCTAAACCTGACAGGTTTCCTAAACAACAGCCTGCGTCCCTGCAAATGTTATGCTGGTCGCGGCGCGGATGAAACCTGCCAGGTTTTAAGTATTGGTGCGATTATAACAAAGCGCGGGTTGGCGAATTATGCGCAGGGCGTAAGAGGAGCGTAAGAGAAAAACCCGACATGGCTCATCCGCGCCAGGGAAAGACTCTTGTGCAAAGTCAGCGTTTGTTCAACAAGACTCCCCATCTTGCCATGTTTTGCTTTTTCGGTGAGGTCGCCGTATTTTTCCTTGTGTGCTTTCTTGCGGGAGAAGAAGAAACTGAATTGCTGTCATGGACAGATGGGCGTTGTGTCAGTAATTAGATATTGGGCTCTCTCTTCTGTGGTCAGGTCGCGGAAGACTCGACTGCAGGCCAGGAGCATGGTGGTGCGATAATCAGTGTCCCACAGCCGCGCGCTTTTATCTGCACTGCCGGTTAGAACAAACTTACCGTCCGGCGAAAATGCTACACTCCTGATGGGCGCGGTGTGCGAAACGAAGGAACGGATTTCCAGCCCTGTGGCGGCGTCCCACAGGCGTGCGGTGGTGTCGTCACTGCCAGTGAGAATAAACTGTCCGTCCGGTGAGAACGCCACACTCTTGATCTGGTTGGTGTGGCCAATGAACTGGCGGATTTCCTGCCCAGTCGACACATCCCACAAGCGCGCGGTCTTGTCATCGCTGGCCGTTGCCGCAAACTTTCCATCGGGAGAGAACGCAACGCCTTTGATTTCATCTGTGTGCCCAATAAACTCCATTAAAAAATTGCCGGTTGCCGCGTCCCACAAGCGCGCGGTCATGTCGTTACCGCCGCTGAGAATTAGTTTCCCATCGCGCGAGAAGACCGCGCTTTTGACGCTCTTGGTGTGACCGCTGAATACCAGCAATTCTTTGCCGGTTGCCGCGTCCCACAAGCGTGTGGTCCGATCGTCACTGCTGGTCAGAATCAATGTGCCGTCCGCTGAAAACGCAACACTATTTACGGCATCGGTGTGCCCGCTAAATTGAAGAAGTTCTCTTCCAGTTGCGATGTCCCATAGCCGCGCGGTCTTATCCCAGCTGGCAGACAGCGCGTATTTTCCATCGGGGGAGAACGCGACGCCTGCAACCCAATTGGTATGACCACTGAAGAGCATTAATTGCGAATCTGTTTCGGCGTCCCATAAACGCATTGTATTGTCGGCACTGCCCGTGAGTACATATTTTCCGTTGGGTGAAAAGGCTAGAGCATAGATCGTATCGGTGTGCCCGCTAAAGACGCGCGTCCTCTGGCTGGCCGTGGCGTTCCACAAGCGTGCCGTTCGGTCCAGACTGCCGGTCAGGATGGTTTTCCCATCCGTTGAAAACACTGCGCTTCCGACCAGATCGGTGTGGCCGCTAAAGAGGCGCAACTGCTGACTGGTTGTCGCGTCCCACAAACGCGCGGTACGATCAGACCCGGCGGTTAGCACGTATTTGCCATCAGATGAAAACGTCACACTGCGCACCCGGTCCGCGTGCCCAACAAATTGAAGGGTTTCCAATCCGCTAAGCACGCTGAACAGACGCGCGTTCGCGTCACTGCCGGTCAGAACATATTTGCCGTCTGGCGAAAACGCCACACACAGCACTTCGCGGGCGTGCCCAACGAAGACGCGAGTCTCTTGAGCAGTGTCAATGTTCCACATGCGGGCGGTGGTATCGTCACTACCAGTCAGGATATATCCGCCGTCCGACGAGATCGCCACACTATTGACCGGTTCCGTATGGCCGGCAAATACAAGCAGTTCTTTCCCGCTGACGGCATCCCAAAGGCGGGCGGTCGTATCGTCACTGCCGGTCACAATGTATCTGCCATCCGAGGAGAAGGCCACACTGTTGATCCGATCTGTGTGGCCGCTGAATTGAATCAACTCTTTGCCGCTGGTCGCATCCCATAAACGCGCGGTCATATCAGTGCTGCCGGTTAGTACGTACTTGCCATTCGGAGAGAATGCCACGCTTCGGATCGGGGCTGTATGGCCGCTGAATTGAAGAATCTCTTTTCCCGTGGATGCATCCCATAAACGCGCGGTGTGATCTTCACTGCCGGTCACAACGTATCTGCCATCTGCAGAAATGGCAACGCTTACCACTGCATCCTCGTGCCCGCGAAAGAGTTGAATCGTATACAACTGCGTCAGCGCCCTGCCGAGGAGAACATCTGCCTGCGGAACGTAATTTGATTTCAGGACTTGCAGGCTGAGCAGGGTCGCAGTTTCCACGTTGCCAAGCGGATCGTCGAGTATTCCTTTCAATTCGAGGGCCAGGCGCAGTCGCTCCGATTGAGCCAGGCTCGCCTCAGCACTGAACTGGGCGGTGGCCGCGGCGTTGGCGTAGCTGACTGCCGTGGCCTGCGCGGCTTCGGCTTGATCCCTGGCAATATTGGCGTTTCGCAGGCTAAGCAATGAAACAATGGTCGCAACAACCAGCATAACGCTGAACCCCAGACTGAATGCTTGTGTGATACGCGTGCGCCGCACTGAATCGCGCCGGCTGGCCTGGATGTATTCGCCGTGCAAAGGCAGGGGTTTGGAGTCTTTAATGGCCCCGGCTTTGGCAAGCCAGGCCTGGGCTTGGTCCAGGTCGGGGCCGCGCAAAAGCAGACCGTTATTGCGTGCGGCGCCGTTCCATTCCAGTGCGCGTCCGAGCAGACGCGTGTGCTGGCGCAGCCAGTCAAGGTCCGTGTTGATGACGGCCAGCATGGCGCTCAGGTTGGCGCGCATTTCCTTTTCGGTGTGCATCGCCACCCAGTTGGCGGCCGCCAGGGCGGGCGGGATGATATCCTGCGCCGCGTCGCGATGCAGGACCGGTACAAGATGTTTATTATTTTCGAGTGCGGTCTGGAGTTCGCGCTGACAGACTGCCGAGTGCAGCGAATCGGGCGAGATGACGAACACAAATGCATCTGCATTCTTGATGCCGCGCACAACCTCGTTCCACCAATCTGCCGTGAGGGGAATATTCTCCCAATCCACCCAGGTCTTGACGCCCTCAGCGTTGACGGCGGTGTCAAAGGCTTTGACAAACTTCTTGTCGCGGCGGGAATAGGAAATGAATACGCTCGTCTTGCTCCGGTCAGCGCTTTTTGCGGCAGTTTGGGCCGAAGCCGTTACACCTTCCATGAGGCGCAGGCGCGCTGAGATGACGGCCGTCATCTTGAGCGCCAGTTGTGCGTGTTTCTGGAGCAGTGCATCGAAATCCTGGCGCTTGAGTTGCAGGAGCGAGCAATCTTCCAAGGCCTGTGCCGACGCCGAGCGCGGCTTGTTTTCGAGCAGGGCCATCTCGCCAAGGGCTTCACCCGCCCCCAGGTTTGCCAGCACCTGACGTTGCGGGTCTTTGGCTGCGCCTTTAAAGATCTCCAGTTCGCCCGACACGATGACATAAAGAGCGTCACCGGCCTCGCCCTCCTGAAACAAAATGTCTCCCTGCTTCAGCGCTTGGGTTTCAGCCTTCGCCGCCAGGTACGTCAGCAGTTCGTCCGACAGGTCGGAAAACAGGAAGGCATTTTTGAGAATCTTGTTGACTTTTTTGCTCAAGGTTCAAGTTCCTATTGAAACTGAAATTTAACCGTTCTTCACGATCTCGATTTCATTTTCTGTCAGCATTTCTACAGATTATACGCCCCTGCCCACAACCCCGCGCTATAATTCGCGCATGACCTCCGTCACTGGGTTTTCATGGGCGATAGCATGCCCTGATTTTACCCGATATGAAAAAACGAGATTACCGCGCAAGGCGCATGTGTGCACGCCAAAGTTGTCACCCGATTCAGACTTCGGAAATCTTTAAGAGGGTTCTCCGTTTTAGGCGCATCCGGCGAGATTTCCGAAGTCTTTACGCCGAGTCTCTGACATGGTTTGCGTGCACACAGACGCATGCATCTCGGAGTGCGCCTCCTCGCGCAGGTATAATCGCCTCATGCGCATCAAAGGACTCGATGGTCTGCGGGCCATTGCCTTTTTCTTCGTCTTCGCCGCCCACGCGGGCTGGGTCGATTTTGGCTGGCCAGCCATGCAATCCTTCTTCGTGCTTTCGGGGTTTCTGATCACCGGCATCCTGCAGGAAATGAAGGCCTGCCTGCCACTCAAGCCTTATCTGATTAAATTCTATGGGCGGCGCTTCCTGCGTATTTTTCCAGTCTATTATTTTTACCTGCTGGTCATCTGGCTGATCATCCCCTATATCATCGAAGCCGGTTTCAAAGCCAACTATTTAAAGGAAGTGCAGTCACAATTCGTCTACGCGGTCACCTATACTTACGAACTGTACATGGTCTCCAATCACTTCGAACTGGCCAACAATTTTCTGACCCACCTGTGGTCGCTTTCAATGGAGGAGCAATTCTATATCCTCTGGCCGCTCCTCGTTTTCTTCGTGCCGCGCAAATCAGAACGCAACGTGTTCCTCTCTGTAATCGCCTTCTCCATCCTCTTTCGCCTCGGGTTATTCATCGCTTATGCTCAAGGCCTCGCGCCGGACTTTCTACGCCCCAGCGCCCAGCATGTGCTGTACGTGTTCCCCTTTTCGCATTTAGAGGCCTTCGCCCTCGGCGCACTGTTGACCGTGGTTAAGATTCCGCGCGCTCGTTTGCAATTTAATATTCTCGTCATCGCCGTGCCCGCGTTGGGATTAATCACAGATTTTGCGGCCACAGGCCAGTGGCAAAATTTCTCCAGCCTCGGTTATCCATTGATCATGTCACATGCCGCCAAGCCGGTCTGGGCCTACTCCGTCATCAATTACTTTTGGACCGTGGTCGTATACGGCGTCGCCTTCGAAGGCTGGTTTTTGCGCCTGCTCGAATGGCCGCCCGCGCGCTACCTCGGAAAAATCTCCTATGGGTTATACGTGTATCATTACGCCCTGATCTGGTTTGTCACCATTCCGTTTGGGATTCAAGCGATGCCCTTGTCATTCACTAGCGCCATGCTCGCCCTCGGTCTCGACCTGATCATCGCCAGCCTCAGTTTCCGCTTTATGGAAAAACCAATCAGCGATTTGAAAGACCGTTACTTTGGTTACGTCCCTGTGCCAGCCAAAATAAATTAGACTATGGCCAACATGACTACTGCTCCTCTCTCCACAAACCTGACTGCCTCTGCCCACCTGCGGCCGCTCAATATTTTGCGCGACTTGCCGCAGGTGGCCGACCTGCTTGAGTCGTGCTTTGCAGACGCCTTTGACGCGGACGATAAAAACTACGTGCGCGAAATGCGCCGCGCCAGCGGCGACGATCCCTGGTTGCAGTGGGCCAGCGCCGCCATGGAAGGCACATCCATGCCGCTCAGCGGTTATGTCTGGGAGCAGGACGGGCGCATCGTCGGCAACGCCAGCCTGATCGTCTTCCGTCATCACAAACGCAAACTCTACGTGCTGGCCAACATCGCCGTGCATCCCGATTTCCGTCATCGCGGCATCGCGCGCGCGCTCACCGAACGCGGCATGGCGCACGCCCGTCAACGCAACGCCGATGAAATCTGGCTCCACGTACGCGACGACAACGCCGACGCGCTCGACCTCTACAACGACCTCGGCTTTCGCGAACGCGCGCGGCGCACCACGTGGATATCCACGCCCGACCCTCTGCCCGAATTGCCCGAAGATAAAATCCAAATTCAACCGCGCCACAAACGTTTTTGGGCGCGTCAACTGGCCTGGCTTAAAAAATCACATCCCGATGAACTCGGCTGGTATCGTCACTGGAATTTTGAAGTGCTCGCCCCCGGCTGGTGGAATTGGTTCTATCTTTTTTTCGTAGACTTTAACCTGCGACAGTGGTCCGCCCTGCGCGAGGGGACTCTACACGCGCTTCTTTCCTGGACCCCAAACGGGTTGCGCCAAGAGACCTTGTGGCTGGCCCTCGGCGAAGACTCGGCCCTCGAAGCCGTCACCCGCCTGCTCGTCCGCGCGCGAGGCGAGATTGGCAAGCGCCGCGTTCAGCTCGAGCATCCCGTCGGCCGCGCAGACGAATCGATTCGCGCCGCGGGTTTTATCCCGCGCCGCACACTGGTGTGGATGAGCGCACCCGGCGCAACTAAAGCGGCGGGTCTGCGTAGATTGTTTATGTAAAAGGGTTTATAAAATTATTACTTCCCTCATGCCTGTCATTGCGAGGGCGTACTCGCCCGAAGCAATCCCCTGTTCGACCACGAGATTGCTTCGTCGGGAAGAGCGCCCTCCTCGCAATGACGGAAGTTATTTATTTACAAAGCAATAGGAGAAACAATGAATAAATTTTTACTGCGTTGGATCGTTAACTGTATCGCGTTGTTCGCCGCGGTGAGCCTGGTGCCGGATGTGGACTTTAACAACGGCTGGCCCGCGCTGATCGGCCTGGGCTTAATTATGGTGCTGGTCAATGCAATCGTCAAACCCATCGTCCAGTTTCTTGGCTGTCTGCCAACCGTGCTGACTCTCGGGTTGTTTGCGCTGGTCATCAACGCCTTCCTGTTCTGGCTCACCGGCAGAATCGGCGATTTGTTCGGCGTGGGTTTCAGCGTAGACGGTTTCTGGCCCGCGCTGTGGGGCGGACTCGTCGTCAGTGTGGTGGGCGCGGTGATGGGCTGGTTCTTGAGGGATGAGTCGAAGAGCCGCAGGAAGTAATCAGTTTTCAGTCACCAGTCACCAGTAAAAAAGAAGACAGTCATTTTACGACTGTCCTCTTTTTGTAATGCGACACTAGTGTCGCGTTACAAAAAAACTTAGCGCTCTTTGCGGTAAAAATTTACGCGAGATAAATCTCATGTTACGTTGCTCTTCTTAAAACCTTGGCGCTCTTCGCGTCCTTGGCGGTGAAAATGTGTTATCTGCCGTAAAACGGCGCGGAGGCTTGCATGATTTGTTCTAACAGATACAGATTGTTTGTGATGAGCGCGATCAAGAAAACCGAGAGGGCGGCGAGAAACCATTTTTGCGCGGCGAAGCGTTGCAGTGCAAAGGCAACGAATAAGACCAGCGCATAAACCCAATCGGGTGAATACAGCAGGGGGTCGTCGCCGTAAATTACATGCAAGGCCAGGTTGAAACCAACGCACAGCAACAGCCCCAGCGCGAGCGTGTTGCGATTGCCTTTCAGCCAGTCCCACGCAAACAGGGCCAGCGATGCGGCGAGGATGAGCATCCACGTTTTGGCGAGGACGTCGCCCAGTCCGCTGTAACCGGCAACGTGGAATTCGCCGTCGCTGATCTTAAAGGTGCGGAAGTTGGGGAAGTCCACGCCCAATTCTTTTGTCAGAATAAACGGCTCGGGCGCGACGATGCCATACAGCGCCACCGCGCGGATGGTGAGCACAACGCGTCCGCGCATGCGCCAGGCGGATTCTTGCGCGTCGAATTGGTAGCCCTGCTCAGCGCGCACATTGGACAGGCTGAGGGGTTGCGCCACGGGAACGAGCGCCACTTGAATCAGATTCAACACAAAGCCAATTGCCACAACCAGCAGACCATATTGAATCAGCGTTTTGATTCGTCGCGGCTGTGTGACGAAAAACAGAATCGCCGTCTGTGCCAGATTGGTGATGGTGATGCCAAAGACGAGTACCCCCGCTGGCACCAACGATTTAAGCGAGGGGGATTCGTTTTGTACAAGCGACACGAAAAAAAGAACAGCGAGCGCCGAATAAATATAGGTTTCGATCATCGAACCCAGAATCAGGTGCGATGTACTGACACCGAGCAGGGAGGCGATCAACACAGCGTAGGCGTCATTGCCCGAAGCGCGGCGCACGATGCGCCAAACGAGGAAGACGCAACCTGCCGCCGCCAGCGCGTGGACAATGAAGACCGCGTGCAATCTGTCGCCGTTGAGGCAGAGGGAGGTGAACCAGACGAGGGGGCGCAGAAAAAGCAAAACGGCGGGGTGCACCGCGCGCACCCCGTCGGTGATGTCGCTGGCTGATGCGGCTTGCAGACGCGCCAGCCAGGCGGAGATGTCTATGTCGAAATATTGGTCGAGGGTGTAGTGGCCGGGGAAGTTGACCGTGGCGGCGAAGAGGAAGTAGGTAATAAAGAAGAGCGCGGCGAGAACAAGGCCATGTAGAGACGTTACATTGCAACGTCCTAATTCTCGCCGGACGAGAAGCCACGCAAGCGGCAAGGAGCAAAGGGCCGTGAGGGTAAAGGTCGGGACGCGCGACGAGTCTATGAATAGCAGGCGCGAGTCGAATAGGGTGGGAAAATGCAGGACGAGGGCGAACCCGTTTAGGGCGAGGCTGGAGGCGGGGATGAGGGCGAGGGCGACGGTCCAGTTGGGCGATTCGATCGGGGCGCGGAAGAAAATCCAATAGGTTGTCGTCGCGCAAAAGATGGTGATGATGAGAGTCAGAAAAATAAATTGAAGTGTGCCGGAATAAAAGTTGATCAGGAAGCTGGTAATAAAAAATGCCGCGGCCCCGCCGATGAGGAAGGCGGGGAGCACGCGGCTGAATTTTGGAGATTGTGCGATGGTGTTATTCACAAGACGCAAGTAACCACGGGTGAGCAGGATAAAAGTTTTTGCGCCGCGCAAGGGCGGCGCAAAATTTATTTCATCGCTTGTATCTGTGGTTAATATTTATGAAAGTGAACGCATCAGTTGCAGGAACTCGTCCCATTCTTCATTGAAGAAGTGCAGGGTCAGGTCGCCGAGTTCGATGTGGTAGGTGACCTCGCCATCGGGTTCTGCGGCTTTCCAAATGATGTAGTTGTCGGTCTCGGCGAGGGTGTCGGTTTGGGGTTCGTGTCCGTTGTTCATGTGAATCTCCTGGGGTTATTTTCTGGTGCGCAATGCGTTGAGGCGCGCGCGCAGGGACGGTCCGCTGGGGGCGGTGTGATGGGCCATTTCGGGCCAGGGGTTGAGGTCGAACATTTTGCGTAGCATGTATTGGCCGAAGAGTTGCAATGTGGCTAGCATGGGTGCGGCGATGACGACGCCGAGGATGCCGAGCAGGCTTGCTGAGATGAGCGCCGCGACGAGCACTGCCGCCGGGTGGACGCGCAGTGCGTCGGCGAGGATGCGCGGGCTGACGATGTTGTCGAAGACCTGGTCTATGACGAGAGCGGTGATGAAAATGACTAGAGTGTAATTCAGCGGTTGCTCAGCGAAGAAGGGCCGGTCGGGTTGAAAGTAGGTGACGAGTACGAGTATGGTCCAATTGATGGCCGGGCCGATGTAGGGCACGAAGCGCGCGAAGCCGGCGGCGATGGCCAGGCCGATGGCGTATTGCACACCGAGTAAACTCAGCACCACAAAGTAGACTGTGATGGTGGCGGCGAAGATGATGATCTGCCCGCGCAGGAAGGCCTTCCAGATACGGCTGAGTTCGATACTTAAGCGATTGATGTCTGCTGTGTAGCCGGGGATATCCACTTTGAAAATATCTTCGCGCAGGCCGCCGCTTTCAAGTAATACAAAAAAGGAAATCAATAGGACGAAGAGTGACCAGCCCAGGAAGGTGGCGGCGCTTCCGGCCACCGAGCCGAGCACGGTTCCGGTTTGGCTGAGCACTGTTTTGCCAACGCTGAGTAACTGGTCGCTGATGGAGGTCAGGTTGAAGTTGCTTAGGTCTATGCCGCGCGCTGAAACCCAGGCGATCGCATCGGGCAGGATGGTGGGCAGTTCTTCAAGGCTCGATTGCAGGACGCTGATGAAGCTCTGAATCTGGTTGACGAGGCCGACCCCGCCGAGGGTGAGGGCGCTGCCGAGCAGAATCAAAATGAGCAGGTAGACCAGTGACACCGAGGCGCGCCAGGAGAGCTTTGTCCAGCCGCCGAGGGCGGAGGCGAGAGGATGCAGAAGGTAGGATAGGGTGAACGAAATTAAAAGCGGCCCGATGATGTTGCTGAAGCGAATGGTCATGGCGCCGACGATGACTACGACGGTGAGGGCCACCACGAGTTTGGTGGTTGAACCCCAGCGCGGCGAGGCCGAAGGGCTTGCTACGGCCATTTGCGCCGGTTCGGCGGCGGGTTTTATTTTTGTTTTTGCTTTCGCTTCGCGGGTTGTTGCCATAATCACCTATCCAAAATATTGCAGTGCGATGCGCAGACGGTCTTCGACTTCCTTCGATGCGTCTTTTGAAATGGATTGAATTGCAGACTGCGCCTCGACAACGGAGTAACCCAGCGCCGTGAGCGCGGCGAGCACTTCAGAGTCTACGTCACTCATCGCGGCGACGCGGGTCAGCGCATCGTCGGGCTTGAGCTTGTCGTGCAGGTAGAGCGCAATCTTCTGCGCGGTCTTTTTGCCCACGCCCGGCACGCGACTCAACTGTTCGGGTTCGTCGCTAAAAACGGCGCGCTGGATGGCGTCAATCGTCAGCGTGGCGAGTACGGAGAGCGCGACTTTCGGGCCGACCCCGTCTACGCCGAGCAGGGTGGCGAAGAGTCTGCGCTCGTCGGCGGATTCGAATCCGTACAGCGACAGTTCCGTCTCGCGCACGATAAGATGCGTGTGCAGGAAAACCTTGTCGCCCACGTTCAGTCGCTCGGCCAGAATCTTCGGCACAGCCACGCGCAATCCAACGCCGCCCACCGCGACGACGAGGGAGTTGTCTTCTTTTTGTTGAAGTTCACCGAGGAGCGAGGCAATCATGGGCGTATTTTAGCACGGGATGGGGGAGGCGGGATGCGAGTTAGGAGATGCGAGTTAGGGTTTACAAGTTCCAGGTTGCAGGTTAAAGCTTTGGGGAGGTTTGGGGAACTTGTTGTCAAGCAACCTTCGCAACACAGTGTTGCATTACGATAAAATGTTACTATACCGCGCACGGTCATAATTTGCGGTTTTGAGAATCGGGAAATCTAACCACGGATGAAAGGGATAAAAGGCAAGCCTTCGCGCTTTCAAATATCCTTCGCGGCTTCGCATCTTCGCGGTGAGAAAAGCGCAGAAAGTGACCGTGCTCAGTATATGGAGGTAACGTTGCATCAAGCAGAAATGTTACCTAGAAATTTTCCAAAGTTTGGCGATTTTGAGGTCAATCTGGCGGCGAAGTTCGGCAGGATTGAGTTGGAGATAGAGATGGGTTAGCCGCGCTTTGGATGGCAAGGAAATATCCTTGTGTTCGAGAACACGCTGGTAAGGGGGCTTGGGTAGATCATACTTCTTGATGGTTCGATTGCCAATATGTTGCTTGTGTGCACGCAAAGGTTGTCACCCGATTCAGGCTTCGGAAATCTTTAAGAGGGAACTCCGTTCTAGGCACACCCAGGGAGATTTCCGAAGTCTTTACGCCGAGTCTCTGACATGCTTTGCGTGCACAGCCTCTCTGCCCTCTTCCTCCCCATCGCTTATAATCCCGCCGCGATGGACTCCCCCAACTTCCTCATCGTCGGCGCCGAGAAGTGCGGCACCACCTGGCTGGCAGACATGCTCCGCCAGCATCCGCGCGCGTTCATCCCCGCCGAAAAAGAATTGCATTATTTCAACCGCCAATTTTCAGACTTCCCTGAAATCAAAAATTTTAATTTCGATAAACCGCTCGCCTGGTATTTAAAATTTTTCGCCGCCGCAAAAGAATCACAAGTCATCGGTGAAGCCTGCCCCGCATACTTCTGGGATGATTCCGCCGCCGCGCGCATCCACGCCTTCAACCCCGCGCTGAAAATTTTAATTCTCCTGCGCAACCCCGCCGAGCGCACATTTTCTGCATATCGTTTTTGGATGCAACGCGGCATTTATTTGCGCATCCCCTTTCGCGCCGCAGTGACACAACACCGCGAACTTTTGCTCAAACGCAGTTTATACTTCGCGCAGGTCAAACGCTATTTCGATTTATTTCCGCGCGACCAAATCAAGGTGTGGATTACAGATTCAGCAGACTCAACCATGACCGACATCCTGACTCAAGCCGAGGACTTTCTCGCCCTCACCAGCCTGGTCCCCGCTTCCGCTTCGCAACGCGCCAACGTGACAGCGGATGCGCGCAATCTGACTCTCAACTGGCTGACGGCGCGCGTGCGTCGCTTCGTGCGCCGTCAGCGACTCTTCGTCCCCCTGCTCGACTTGTTGCGCGAAATTAATTTCGCGCAACAAGTCGAAGGCTGGCGCGTGCAAAACAAAGTTAAATCCGCCGCGCCGACGACCGTTGCAATGATGACCGACGACGAACGGGACTGGATTCAGAATCTACTAAAAGACGATATCGCCCAACTCGAAAAACTATTAGGAATTAATTTGGAGCACTGGCAATGACCGACGACCCGCAAATAGAATCTACGCCGCAAGAGACCCGCGCCGACGGAAAAGTGCTGGCCCTCGCCAAAGGTGCGGGCATCTCGCTCGTTGGCCGCCTGCTCGGGCGCGGACTCATGTTCCTTGCGCAAGCCATCCTCGGGCGTAGTTTGGGCACTGCTGGCTTTGGTCTCTTCTCCACAGGCTGGTCGGTTTTGCAGATCAGTATGTTTGCCAGCCCCATTGGGTTGCAACATGGCATCGTCCGCTTCGGCGCACCCGTCTGGAAGGAAGACCCGCTTCGCTTCCGCCGCATTTTACAACAGACCATTTTCATGGCCTTCGTCTCCGCTTTGATCTCAGGGGCAGTTTTATTTTTGCTCTCGCCACAACTCGCGCTCGTCTTCGACAAACCCGGCCTCGACATGGTCCTGCGCGGCACAGCGATTGCCATGTTCCTCTCGGTGCTGATTCGCGTGGCGGCGGCGGCCACGCGCATTTCACAGCGCGTGCAGTTCAGCGCCATCGTTGAGGATTTCCTGCCATCATTTATGCTGGCCCTCGGCGCATTTTTGCTGACGGTCATCTGGCAGGGCGGCGTGCGCGGCGGCATGATTTCTGTTGTGCTGGCTTATGCCGTCAGTGCGCTGGCCGCATTCGCCTTTTTGATTCGACTCTTCCCCGACGCGCTGAAACCGGTCACTTGGCAGCGACCCCTCTTCCGCGAGTTGGCCGCGTTCTCTGTCCCCACCGCGCTGGCTGGGACGCTGATCATCCTGATTCAGTGGGTGACGCGCCTCGTGCTTTTTATCCTGCGCTCGGATGCGGAGGTGGGCTTATATCAGGCGGCCTCAACGCTGGCCAGCGCGCTGGTCATCATGCAGGCTTCTGTTGCCGCAATTTTCACGCCGATGATTTCGCGTCTCGCTGGTCAAAACGAAATTGGACAGATGAACGACTTGTATAAAATTGCCACCAAGTGGAGCCTGTACGTCAGTGCGCCGATTTTTTTGGTGCTGATGATTTTTTCATCGAACAGCATGTTGGTCTTTGGCGCGGACTACACCGCCGCTTCCACGGCGCTGGTGATTCTCTCGCTCGGCCAACTGGTCAACATTGCCACCGGCGCGGTCGGCCCATTAATGGTGATGATGAATCGTCAGAATCAATTTTTGCAGATTCAATTTGTTGCGCTGGGAATCACCCTGCTATTAAATTTTTGGTGGATTCCGATTTGGGGACTCGCCGGCGCGGCCATCGGCAATTCGATTGGCATCACCGTCGGCAATCTCGGCGCGATGATCGACCTGCGCCGTGCAACAGGACTCTGGCCGTATGACCGCAGATATCTAAAAGGCCTGCTGGCCGCGCTCACTTGCTCGCTGGCGTTGCTGGCTCTTCATTATTTTGTCCACGCTGGCTGGGTCGTGTTGTTTGTCGCGGGCGCATTGGCCGTTATTGTTTTTTCCCTGACCCTCTGGCGCGCCGGCTTCGACGCGGAGGACTTGCAGTTTTTGTCTGCCGTGCGCAAACGCCTGCCTTTTTAAAAACCTTAGGTCACGAAGGAAACTTTGAAATCAAGGCTCGAATCCTTTGTGTACTTCGTGTCCTTTGTGTTTAAAAAATAGGAACACACTATCATGAACTCATACTTCACCACCATCGTGCGCGGCGCAGACGTGGCCCACGGCGGCGAACTGGTCGCCTTCGACTGGGCCACGAAACAAGTCTGCGCGCGTGTGCCCGTCATGCCCGAGAACCCCTCCTTCGTGGACCCGAACCCGCGCGGCAACTCGCGCGGCGGACGCGGCGTGGCCGTTCTGCCGGATGGACGTGTGGCCGCCGCCTCATATCATTCCATCTACATTTATTCGCCCGACCTGAAAACGCATCAGCAATTTTCACACCCGCTCTTCGCGGGACTGCATGACCTCGTGCTGACCGAGCGCGGCACGCTGTGGGTGGCCTCCACATCCGTGGACGCCGCTCTCGAATTCGACTACACCAGCAGAAAAATTGTCCGCGAATTCTGGCCGCGTGAAATGCCCGAGATTCAAAAAGCGCTCGGCGTTGTGCCGCTCAAAATTGACAAAGCCGCCGACAACCGTCTGCTTTTCCTTGAAGAGCATCACGTGCGCAACCCAAGCCATCTTCATCTAAATATTGCCACGCAGTGGCGCGGAGAAGTCTACGCGTTCTTCCACGCTTTCGGCGCAGTGGCAAATCTCACGCAGGGAAAAATCCTCTTCCGCGATGCGGCGCTAAAAGGCAGTCACAATTTAATCATCCTCGACGACGGCACCGCCATCATCAACAACACCTTCAAACACAGCGTCCAATTCTGCGAGTTAACCAGCGGACGCATCCTGCGTGAGATTCAACTCACCGATTTCCCCGCAGTCCGTCGCCTCGTGCGCCCGGCCGAACGTCTGCGCTACATCGTCCGCGGACTGCTCAATCGCCTCGGCCTCAAATACGTTTCTAATCCGCTTCCGTTTTTTGTGCGCGGCATGAGTCTGAAAGACGATCATCTCTTCATCGGCCTCTCGCCCTGTGCCCTGTTACGAATCGACCTTGCCAGCGGCAAACTGCTTGATTCGTTTTCATATTCCCACAGCCTCGCCTCCTGCGTGCATGGGTTGGGCGGATAAATCTGCCTCAACCCATGCGAAGCCCACCTTCGTGGACTAATCCCTAGCCGACGAAGGCGTTGCACTGAGCCTGTCGAAGTGTCGGCTTCGCAATTGTAGGCGCAACTTCTGCAACAGCATCCCTTTGGGACAGTCGCCCCGCCCCCGTTATAATCTACCGATGCAAACAAAGATAGCCAAAGCCCTCGCCTTCATCCTCGTCGAAACGATCCTCTCCCTCGCCGTGCGCGACTTCTTCAACATCGCCTGGGGCACCGGCGCATGGCTCGGGCAACTCTCGCCAAAATGGGGCCTGAGCTTTTTTATATTCCTCATCATCGCATTACTTACCATCGGCTTCATCTATCTGGCGCTGTGGCAACCTGCGCGCGCACAACCACTCGAAACAAAAATCGTCCCCCTGCGCAACCGACTCGCAATCCTCCACAATCCTCTAATCCTCATTCTTCTCTTCCTCCCCATCTGGCTTTTTCAATATCACATTTATGGACTGGTCTTCACCTCCCCCTTCATCCGCCTGACGGTGTGGATGTGGACCACAACCCTGACAGCTTTTCTGCTCTCGGGCGCCTCGTCCCGCGCCCTAAGCGGGTCGGCCGTGCTGACAAGTTTCACACTCTCGGGCGCGACCATCCTGATCGCCTTCGCTCTGCGCGAAGTCTCTTCATATCCATTTTCATTGGGCTGGTCTGAAGGCAACCGTCTGTATGACTACTCCATTTATTTTGGGCGTGACCGCTACATCTCAGACTCGAGTCAAGTCATCAACCCCTACCTCGACCTCAGCCGTCAATACATTAGCGGACTGCCCTTTTTATATTCCGCTCTCACCATTTGGCAGGCGCGTCTTTGGCAGGCGTTGACAAATATTGTGCCTTTCATCGCGCTCGGGTTAATTGTCTTTTATCGGCGCGGACAACCAAAAACAATCTGGTTTCTGGCCGGCTTATGGGCTTTCGCCTTTTTACGTCAGGGGCCGATTCATCCGCCGCTGGTAATTGCCGCCGCCATTATCGCGTTTGCCTGGCGGCGTCCGCTGTGGCAGGCGATTCCTTTGCTGGCGCTCGGCATGTTGATTCCAGCGCAGAGTCGCTTCACGTGGTTGTTCGGCGCGATGCTCTGGGCGGGCGTGTTCTCATTTGTGGGCGCGCCCCTCGAAAGCGGACGTGTTCCGCGCTCTGCCTGGGCGCGTGCCCTGCTCCTCGGAACAGTATCCGCTTTGAGCGGGTTGGCGGTGCGTCTGTTTTGGCCGGATGA
Source organism: Anaerolineaceae bacterium (assembly GCA_009885445.1). GTDB lineage: Bacteria > Chloroflexota > Anaerolineae > Anaerolineales > Villigracilaceae > Denitrolinea. The sequence goes on from VFKQ01000151.1 coordinate 21,004, forward strand.
AAAAGCCGGCGCGGCGTATCTTGTTTCGAGCATTTCCGAGTCCACCTCCCGTCAGGAATTGCTCTGGTATCGCCTGCTTCCAAACAGCACGCTCGGCCCGGGGGTTTTGATCATCCTGTTGGTGGCCGTCCTGCCGTTGATTTTGATTCTGATTTATTTTTTACGCGCACAATGGACTCTGCACTTCTCGCAAAAGCTCGCGCTGTTTGGATGTCTCACTTCCTTCTTTGTTGTGGGCTTGACTGCCAGCACCAAAATCGGCGGCGGCGGAGATTTGCACAACCTGGATTTATTTTTGATCGGCCTGCTCTTCAGTGCGGGACTTGTCTGGAATAAATTCGGCCACGAATGGATTTTAAATCGCGCCGCGCTTCCCATGTGGATGCAGGTGACGCTGATTCTTTTGCTGGCCCTGCCCGTGTGGGCGCCGCTGATTAATATGCGCCCGCTGGCAGACACGAGCCAGATAGAAGAGTTGACCGGTTTGCTCGACCCCGCCGAGTTGCGCCCCTCCAATTTTCTGGCCAGCGATGCAGACGTTGAAAAATCGCTGACGAGTCTGCGCAAAAATGTGCTGACTGCGCAACAACGCGGCGGCGAAGTGCTCTTCCTCGACCAACGTCAACTGCTCACCTTCGGCGAAATCAGCGGCCTGCCATTGGTGGCGGACTATGAAAAAAAACGTCTCATGGATCAGGCCATGACAGGCAACGCCGCGACTCTGCTGGCCCAATTTCACGCCGACCTGAAGTCGCATCGTTTTATTCTGATCATCACTGAGCCTTTGCATTTGCCAGTGCAGGGCGAAAGTTCCGTGTTTGGCGAGGAGAGCGATGCCTGGGTAAAATGGATTTCGAGCGTGGTGTTGTGCTACTATCAACCCTCCGCCGAACTCAGCGAAGTAAAAGTGGACTTGCTCGTCCCGCGCCGCAAGCCAGCCACACATTGTTCGTTGCCAGTGGAATTTAAATGAGTCAACTTACACGAACCATTGCCTTCGCCACAGAGTTCACTGAGAAAATCTTGAGAAAAAACTCAAGAAACTCTGTGCTCTCTGTGGCTCATTGTATGGGAATTAGTATTAAATGAACCTCATCTACCTCAGCCTGCGCCTTGTGCGCCACTTCATGCCCGAGCCGCTGACTCGCTTCCTGCTCCGCCGCAACTGGATCATCCGCCCAGGCCTCGAAACGAGCGAACCCGCCGCCGCAGTGGCGCGCTATGTAGAAACGCTCGCCGCGCATCGCGAATCACTTAATGGCACGCGCGTACTCGTCTTTGGCTACGGCGGAAATTTTTCCATCGGCGCTGAACTCTTGCGCGCCGGCGCGGCACACGTTGTATTGCTCGACCGTTTCGCCCCGCCCGACAATCGTCGTAATCGCGCGCTGGTTGAAACTTACCCAAAATATTTTGCGCTCAAACACGGACGTGTGCGCGCTGCGGCAGAATTCGTCACACTGATTCACGATGACGTAAAAAACGTGAAGACCGCGCCGTTTGACCTGGTCGTCAGCACCTCCGTCTACGAGCACCTCGACGACCCGCAGGGACTGACCTCCGCCCTCGCCGCGCTCACAAAACCCAGCGGCGCACATTTGCACTATGTAGATTTGCGCGACCACTATTTCAAACTACCCTTCGAGATGCTGGCATTTTCAGAAAAAACCTGGAAAGGCTGGCTCAACCCCACCAGCAACTTAAATAGATTTCGCCTGCGCGATTATCAGCGCGTATTTGATTCTTGTTTTACAAATGTTGAAATGAACATCGTCGCCCGCGAACCCGAAGCCTTCGCCAAAGCCCGCGCCCGCATCCGCCCTGAGTTTCTCGGCGGCGACTCGGCGCAGGATGACGTCACGTTGATTCAAGTCTTTGCGCGCGGGTTGAAAGTGGATAGTAGACAGGTAAACAAGTAGACACGTAAACAAGTAAACAAGTAGACACGTAGACACGTAAACAAGTAAACAGGTAAACAAGTACTAGCCACCTGACACTTTCGAATCAAGTGGTGGTCGAGTAGCCCCGAGGTACTCCGAGGGGCGTATCGAGACCTCGTTTACGGCCAGTTTCGCGGTTCGGTGGTCTCGACCACCAATTTATTTTCGGAGCAAACTGTCGGGTCTCTCGAACAAGTAGATAAGTAAGCAGGTTTGTATACGTGTATACCTGCCCCTCTTCCCAAAAAGGCATCCACCATGACCGAACGCCTCCTCAGCCTCCTCCCTCTCCTCGCTATCCTCGGCCTCTCGGCACTCGGCGGCTGGATGCTCGCCGCCAGCCTCTTCCGCCTGCGCCGCAGCGAGGTCGCCTTTGTCGGTTTTGGGCTGGGTCTCTTCACGCAAAACTGGCTGTTCAACATTTTCGCGCACTGGTTTGCATTCACCACCTCCGCGTGGCTCGCCGCAATCATCGTCCTCCTCTCCGGCGCACTCGCCGCGTGGCACCTCGCACCTCGCACCTCGCATCCCGCATCCCGCATCCCTGAAATCTGGCGCCTCATCCGTGACACCCTCCCTTTGTGGATTCTCTTCGCCCTGCTCGCCTACATTTTCTACAGCACCGGTCGCGGCCTCGGCCTCTTCGACGATTACCAAAACCTGCCCACCATCTCGCTCATGGCCGCCGGCGACATCCCGCCGCACTTCGCCCTCGACCCCTCCCTGCCCTTCGGCTACCATTATTTCTTCCTCCTGCTGGCCGCGCAATTCATGCGCCTCGGCGATACATTTCCATGGATTGCATTGGACGCCGCCCACGCGCTGACAATTTCCCTCACCCTCGTTCTCACCGCGCTGTGGGCGGGTCGGGTCACGAACAGCCGCATCGCCGCCCTCTGCGCCGCGCTCATCGTCGCCTTCGCCAGTGGCACGCGCTGGATGTTGTTGCTGTTACCGGCGAAGCTCGTCGAAATAATTTCGAGTCACATCACGCTCATCGGCTCCTCCAGCCTCATCGCGGGTGACCTCGCCCACGCACTCTTGTTGCCGTGGAGAATCGAAGGCGCCGGACCGATGCCCTTCCCATTCGCGTTCACCAGCGGAGTCAACCCGCCGCTGATCATGTCATACGGCGGCAGTGGCGCGGCGGGCGGAATCATTTTGCTCGTCTTATTAATTACCGCCCCGCGCTGGCGGCATTGGGCGGCCGTCATCCCGACCACAATTCTGCTGGCCGCCTATTCCCTGGCCAACGACTCGGGCTACGGAATCTTTGGGCTGGGATTGTTATTCACCGCCCTCGTTTGGGCCGTCACGCATCGCTCGCTAAAACTACCGCGGACATTGTGGCTCTGGCTTGGCGCGGCGGCGCTTTCGGCGTTGTTCGCCGTTTTGCAGGGCGGCATGTTCACGGAATTAATCCGCTCAATATTTAGTAAACAGGAATCTTATTTTCATCTTAGTGGCTCGGCCGTCTTTCCGCCAGTGGTGGTCTCGGGACATTTCGGTGTGCTTTCGTTGGGCAATCCCTCTCAGGCGCTGGTGGCTTTACTCGAAATGGGTGCGCTGATTTTTCTATTGCCGCTGGTCATCTGGCTGACGCGAAAAACGTTTCGGCGCGGACGCTGGTACGAGACGGCCCTGCTCGCCACTGCCACGCTCGGTTTGCCCGCTTCGTTCATCGTCATGGATGGCGAAATGCTGACCGCCAGCGCGCGCCTGATGGGCGGCCTGTTCTTCGTCACCACTTTATATGCAGTTCCGCTTTTATGGTTTTGGGCGCGCCGTCGCAGTGAAACCTGGAAGACGGGCCTGGTCGCAGTGGGCGCTATGTCCATGCTCTCAGGCCTGCTGTTGTTTGGCACATCATTGATTGCCGCACAGAAACCTGTGCTGGCGCCCTTCCTCAATCAGATAGATGCGCAGGTGGCCGCCGAGTATTGGAATCAACTTCCGCCGAACGCGCTGGTCTTCGACTTTTATCCGCCGCGTGCGCCGACTCTCTTTGGTCGCTTCACCGCCTCCTCGCGGACCTGGTATGTGCCCAGCCCCGAGTGGGAAGCGCTCGCTCGAGACCCCAGCCCGCCGCGGCTGAGCACGAACGGATTCGATTATGTCTACATCGACTCGGATCAGTGGTCCCGTCTCAGCGACGAGGCGCGCGCGGCGTTTCAGTCGGCGTGTGTGAAAGTCGTCGCTAAATATGAAGGCATCCACAGCGAGGAAGATTACACAAAAGATTTTCGTCTGCTTTTGGATATTCGCGGTTGCAAATAAAAACAAGAGCCGTTCCTGCGCAGGAACGGCTCTTGTTTTATTCTTTGATGAAGTGCCCCACTTCATACAGCGGCCCGGCAATAGACATTAACTGCCGCACGCGCACTTTTTGAAAAAGCTTGCCTGCCGCGGCCGCAATTTCTTTTTCGGTGGAGAAATGCAAGCGGCGGATATCGTAACCCAGCAAGCTAAAGGTCGTAGCCATCAACGGGCGTTCGACCGGCGAGCCATACACCATCTGCCCGCCGGGTTTCAGCACGCGACGCACTTCGTGGTAGGCCTGTTCCAGCTCGAGGGGTTTTAGATGTTCAAGAATACTGACCAGTAAAACTGTGTCGAAGGAATTATCAGCGTAGGGCATCTTGAGCACATCGCCCTGACGAAGATGGGTCTGAATGCCGATGCCTGCAAAGAATGTTTGAATGCCATCAGTGTCGGCTGTCAGGTCGAGGCCGTGGATTTCTTTGTAAACATCATCCAGATTGAGGAATGACAGGCCCGTGCCAAAGCCGATCTCGAGCACGCTTTGTCCGCCCTTGCATTCTTCAAGGCACATCTCAACGCGGCGGCGATACAACCTGCCTATGAGCGGCCAATAATAAAAGCGAATGGGGTCATCGTGATTCACGCCGCGATACTGGCTCAGCGGCAACATCTTCAAACGAAGCACATGCTCTGACATAAATTCTCCTAAAGCGGACGACGGGCGCGGATATATAACGAACCCGCAATTTCGTTTACCAGCGGCAGTCTTTCGAGAAGCGCGCCGGCTTTTTCAACAAACGACATCATGTTTGGGTGCGTGAGTGGGTGCAACCAATCCAGCGGCGTAATCTCAATTTCGCTGAAGCCCGCTTCACGCAGGAGCGAGCGCATCTGCCAGCGAAAGAAAGCCGTCTCGTCCGGCGAGTCGCCCAGGCGCTCTTTAATCCACGGGACGTTTTTCTGTGCCATCACCTGTGGGTTGAGCATGTTGGGTTCGCCGAAGGCAATCACTCCGCCGGGTTTGAGCAAGGCAAAGATATGCGCCAATGCCGGGCGGATTTCGAGATGGTGCAAGACCGAGGAGCCAACCACTGCATCAAATGGCTGATCTATGGGGAGTTCTTCAAAGGGCGCACAAACCAGATTCACATTTTGCGGCAGGCCGCGTTCCCGCGTCACATCCAGCAACTCCTCTGAAATATCCACAGCGGTCACCTGCGCGCCGGTGACCGCAAAATATTGAGTGAAGATGCCCGTGCCACAGCCGATTTCAAGAACACGGCTGTGGGAAGTTAAAGAGGCGGCTTGCACGATCCAACGCGCGCGGCGCGCGGCGCGCACTCTGCCAGCCGGCGAACCCCAACCCCAAATTGATTCGGCTCCGCTGACCAGTAATTTTTTGCCGTGCGCAATTTCATTTTCAGCGCGGTTATTCTTTGCCATCATTATTCCTGTTGGGTTAAACAAATTTAATCCGCCGCGCGGCATACAAAACCATGCGCATCAGCAACATGCCGTGCTTCCAGCGCGAAATATTCGTCGTGCCATAGGTGCGTTCGCGATAACGAATCGGGACATCCACAATTTTGAGATTATGTTTCGCCGCGCCGAAGATTAAGTCAAAATCGCCGAAGGGGTCGAAGTCGCCAAAGTAGGCGCGGTTGGCGGCGATGCTTTCGTAATCACTGCGGCGTAAAACTTTGGTGCCGCATAATGTATCTTTGATAGATTGCCCCAGCAAAAAGGTGAAAGCCAGGCTGAAGAATTTATTACCCAAAAAATTCAAGCCTTGCATGGCCATTTTTTCCATCGGGTAGACGAGACGAACTCCGTTGATAAATTCGCCGCGTCCCGAGGCCAGCGCTTCGTAAAAACGCGGCAGGTCTTCGGGCGGCACAGTTAAGTCCGCGTCGAGAATCATTAACACGTCGCCCGTCGCGGCGGCAAAACCCACGCGCACTGCGTCGCCTTTGCCGGTGCCCGTCTGGCGCAACAAGCGACTCGGCGTTTCGGGATGCGCGGCCATCTCGCGCTCAATCGTCGCATACGTGTCGTCGCGCGAGCCGCCCTCCACAAAAATCAATTCGGTCGAGCGTCCCATTTTGGGCGTGCGCTCAAAGATGGCTTGGATGTTTCCCGATTCATTGCGCGCGGGCACGATGACCGAGACACTTAATTCTTCGGCCTGCAAAACGTGTGGGCGCGCCACAATAAAATTTGAAAGCGCCAGTTCATCAAACAACGGCAGGCGCACCACGAAGCGATTAAAGAATCTTTCGACCCAGGGCAGTGGCAGGGGCAATAAAATTTCGCGCCAATGACGAATCGTTTCGAAGCCCGCCAGATGCAACATGCCGCGCACATCGTCGGGGGTCAGCCAATTTTGGTCGAGCAGGGGCGAGGCCAGTTTTATTTTTTGCGCCAGGCCCAAGGTCATTTGCCACAGGTTGCTGTAAAAATTTAAAATCACGCGCGTGCGCGGCGCGCATAAACGATGCACCTCTTCCAAAACCGTTTGCACATCCCAAACGTCGTTGACCAAATCAGACAGGATGATCACGTCGAACGGCCCCTCCAGCGACGACAGATCGTGCGCATCAGCGCGGACAAATGTCAGCGCGTCCTGTCCGCGCGTTGAGCGGGTCAGCATTTCAGGAGCGAAGTCCACGCCCGTGCCGTGTGACGGGGCCAGCGCGGCGAGCAGGTCCCCGAAGCCAGAACCCACTTCGAGCACGCGCTGACCCGGGCTGACCAGGAAGCGATACACCTCGACGAGTCGACGATGATAGGCGCCGCCGAGTCCGTTCCAATTGTCGCGCAGTTTGGCAACAGAGTCCCAGTGGGCGATGCGGGTTTGCTGATAGGTGGTTGAGGCTGAGTCCATGGGGCGCATTGTACGATTGAAGACGCGAAATGGAAAGGCCGAAAGCGTGTGGTAATATTTCGACAGACAAAATGCAACCCATCGAATTAAAACAAAACTTGATTTTGCAAATTGCAAAACTCGGCGGCCTTGCAACGCTCATCGCAGGGACGCTGGCGAATCCGTTTGTCGCCGACACCAGCCGCGACAGCGGAATCTTTTTATATATTGGCGCGTTGATTCTCAAAGGCAAAATGCCGTACGTGGCCGCGTGGGAAAATAAAGGCCCGCTGATTTTTTACATCAACGCCCTCGGCCTTTCTCTGACAGACGGCTCACGCTGGGGCATCTGGCTGATGGAATTTATTTTTTTGTTTGCCGCCGGTTGGTTTTTCTACAAGCTGACAAAAAACCTGCTCGGCGATCTCGCTTCGATTTTCGGCACCTTCGTCTGGATTCTCGCCGCTGGAAATGTTTTGCAAGGTGGAAATTTATCTGAAGAGTATGCAATTCCATTTACTTTGGCCGCGGCATGGTTTTATTGGAAAAGCATTGAGTCTCCGCAAAGAAAACTTTATCCGATTTTGGTCGGCCTCACGCTGGGACTCAATATCCTCCTGCGCCCGAACAACATTGGGATGCATCTCGCCATTGTGATCGCCTTCGCGTTGCAAGCATTCTTTGCGCGCGAGTTCGGTCTACTGTTGAAACGGGCGCTCTTCGTTATCGAGGGACTCGCACTCGTACTCGTGCCTGTCCTGCTCTACTTCGCGGCGCGTGGCGCATTGACCGAGATGTACAAAGTGGCGGTCCTGTTCAACCTGCAATACAGCGACTCGCTGAGTCTCGCGCGCGTATTCGGCGGAATTGTCGATGGCGCACTCGGCGTGGGCCTGCCTTTGGTTTTCGTCTCTATGCTCGGCTATCTCTTCGCACTGACAGATTTTTTACGCGGCACTTCCCCCTCGCGCGGATTCATCCTTTTGCTTCTGCTCGGCTGGCCCATCGAAGCCGCGCTGAGCACACTCTCGGGGCGCAACTATCCGCACTATTTTATTTTGTGGGCGCCGCACATGGGATTGTTGACGGCTTATCTGGTTTACAAAATTTCCAAACTGTTTCAATTCCGCTTTGAAAAATATGCCGCGCCGATTCTATTGGCAGGTCTGTTGATTTTTGGATTCGTCACGCAAACGACCTGGCAGAATTACGCGGACACTTTCACAACTTGGCGCACAAATCCCACGCCGCACATGAATCAGCATTCGTCGCTCGCGGACTATATCCGCGAAAATACCGCTCCCGAAGACAAAGTGCTCATCTGGGGCTTTCGTCCCATTTTATATTTTTCCGCACAACGCGAAGCGCCCGCGTCCTTTTTGCCCTATCCACTCATCCACGTGGACACGCCGCTC